>JAAXQF010000246.1 GCA_012974435.1 Desulfuromonadales bacterium
ATTTATATTTAATTAATCCATATCCTTTTAATTTACTTATGTATATTTAAGTCTTTTTGATATCTACTTAGTTCTTTTAAGTTTACTTATCACTACTATTATCTATTTATGCATCTATATCTGACTGGAAAAGTGAAATCTTGCCGTTATAATCTAGTCCAAGGAGAACTTCATGAAAAAGCTCATCGTACCAATTATTGTTTGTGCATTCGCCCTGTTTATAGCCTACTACTTCTTTGGCGTCGATATAGAGGGCCTGACGGAAGGCTTTATTGATTTCTTGACGGATCTTCTCGATGGACCAGGTTAGCGCCTGTTCGACGTCCCCTTCCATCGACTGGACCGCTACAGACTAAGCACATCTAAAACGAAGACGGGAGCGGTTGATAATCAACCGCTCCCGTTTCCTTAATAGCTAAAAATGCTTTTAAGTTATAATCCCAGGTAAGCCGATTTAACTTGTTCATTATCCAGCAGGTTGGCAGCAGTATCTGTCAGAGTTATATGACCATTTTCCATAACGTAACCACGATCAGCTAATTTCAGCGCCTGGTTGGCGTTCTGCTCGACCAGAAAAACCGTGGTCTTCTGCTCCTGATTGACCTTCTTGATAATTTCAAAGATCTGCTTGATGATCAAAGGTGCCAGACCCAAAGAAGGTTCATCGAGTAACAGCAGGCGGGGACGAGCCATCAAAGCTCTGGAAATTGCCAGCATCTGCTGTTCGCCACCACTTAGAGTGCCGCCCATCTGGGAACGACGCTGGGCCAGGATCGGGAAGAGGTCAAAGACATAGTCAATATCTTTTTGGATGTCACTTTTATCCCGACGCAGGAATGTTCCCATCTCCAGGTTTTCCAGAACCGACATGGTCGGGAAGATGCGCCGCCCCTCAGGAACCTGAACGAGACCCAGGGCGACAATCTTTTCGGTCGACATCTGATGAATCGGTGTGCCTTTGAAGTAAATCTCACCACTTCGTGGCGGCGTCACACCACAGACCGTCATTAGGGTGGTACTCTTGCCGGCACCATTGGCTCCGATCAAAGTAACAATCTCACCCTCATTCACATCAATGGAAATACCTTTAAGGGCCTGGATGTTACCGTAATAGGTGTCGACGTTACGTAGCTCAAGCATCGGTTTCCTCCCCGAGATAAGCCTCGATAACCTTCGGATTGTTGCGTATATCCATTGGCGCCCCTTGCGCAATTTCTTTGCCGTATTCCATAACGTAAATTCGATCAGAGATGTTCATAACCAGCTTCATATCGTGTTCAATGAGCAGGATCGCGATTTTTTCCGTGTCGCGTATGCGAACAATCAGTTCGTCGAGATCCTTGGTCTCCTGTGGGTTCATACCTGCAGCAGGCTCGTCCAGCAATAGAAGAAAAGGATCGGTTGCCATGGCACGGGCAATTTCGAGACGCCGCTGGGCACCGTAAGGCAAGTTCTTGGCGAACTCATCTGCATCATCAATCAGACCGACCTTTTCGAGGAGGTCATAACTTCGTTCGACCGTTTCCCGTTCCTGACGCTTGGTCTTCTTACCACGTAAAATGGCACCAACAATGCTCGTTGTGGTTCGACAGTGCCGACCGATCATGACGTTTTCAAGAACAGTCATATTCTGGAAGAGGCGAATATTCTGAAAGGTTCTCGCCATACCGATTGTTGTAACCCGATTCGACTTGAAGCCGTTGATCTTCTGCGATTTTTTTTCGGGTGGATGAACCAGAACATCACCTTTAGTTGGTTTATAAATCCCGGTAACGCAATTAAAAAAAGTCGTCTTGCCGGCACCGTTGGGGCCGATAAGGGCGACGATCTCACCTGCACAGACATTCAGCGAAACAGCATCAACTGCACGCAGGCCGCCAAAATCCATGGTCAGGTTTTTGACTTCAAGAAGGGTATTATTTGTTTCAGGCATTGGCATCCTCCGTCGTTACCTTGCGACCGGTATATTTCCGGCGCACGTTGGCAATCAGCCCTTCGGGACGGAAGATCATCATCAGCACCATCACCGCACCAAACATCAGCATCCGGTATTCGGAGAAAGCTCTTAAATATTCAGGCATCAAGATCAGCACCAGGGCGGCGATAATAACGCCAATAATCGAGCCCATACCTCCCATAACAACGATAGAAAGGACCAAGGCTGATTCCATGAACGTGAAACTGTTCGGGTTGATATAAGTATTACGCGCGGCAAAAATAACGCCGGCCAGTCCGGCCCAAAAAGCACCAAAAGCGTAGGCGCCAAGTTTAGTCTTAGCCATATCGACGCCCATGGCCACACAGGCAATCTCATCCTCGCGCAAAGCCATCCAGGCCCGACCTATTCGTGAATCTTTCAGACGATTCGTTATAAAGATAGCGAAGATAACCATCAGAATCATCAAGTAGTAGGTATAGGTTGTTGCAGAGGTGATGTTCATTTCAGCGCCGAAGAATCCTGGGCGCGGGATTCCAGCGATGCCCTTGGCGCCGTTAAAGACCTCTTCCCAGTTCTCGATAACGATCTTGGCGATTGAACCGAAGCCTAAGGTAACGATAGCCAGATAATCGCCTCGCAGACGCAAGATCGGGAAGCCAAGAGCGATGCCAAACAGAGCGCCCATCAAACCGCCAATGGGCAGACAGGTCCAAAAACCCAAGTCATAAAAGCTATTCAGGACACCGTAGGTATAGGCACCAACAGCGAAGAAAGCAACATAACCGAGGTCCAGTAAACCAGCGAGGCCGACCGTGACGTTAAGGCCAAGACCAAGGACGACAAAAATCAAGGCCAGCACCATAATATTGGTCTGATAGATATCGACAACCAAAGGGAAGACGATCGTCGCCAAAGCGATCACTATCAGAGCTGGCTTATAGAGCTTAGGATCCTCCATCAAACGTGTGGCAAACCCGGCCTTGACTGAGTCATCTTCGCCTTGCTCAGCCTTTTTACTTTTGAGTTGGCGTCGCGCCATTGCCCAGCGCCATACGATAGACAAAGCAAAGGCACCAATAGCAACCCACAGCATGTTCATCCAGCGCCATTCAACAATGCTCTTAAGAGTATTAACCTTGACCACCATCAATGGGAAGGTCAGGAACACAAACCAGAGGGCGACCAGTAATGAGCGCTTAATATTATCAACCATTGTATTTACCAAACATTGTATTCACACCATTTCCAGCTTCAGGCTCAAACCTTCTGCTTGACAGCTTTGCCAAGCAGACCAGAGGGCCGCAATATCAGGATTAACACCAGTACACCAAAAGCAAACACGTCTTCGTAGGCACTTGAGATATAGCCAGCGGCGTACGCCTCGGTCAAACCCAGAACCAGGGCACCAAGAACGGCACCAGGGATATTACCAATACCGCCAAGAACCGCCGCTGTAAAAGCTTTCACGCCAGCCATAAAGCCGATATAGAAATTGATCTGGCCGATATAAGAACCAACCAGAACACCACCGATCGCCGCCAGAACCGAACCAATAATAAAAGTCACCGAGATGACATTATCGACATTGACCCCGACCAGTCGAGCCATGGTCATATCCTGCTGAGTTGCCCGCATCGCTTTGCCGATTCGGGTGTATTTAATAAGCACGGTCAAGCCAACCATACTGATGGCACTCGTCACAAGGATGACCAGTTCCGCAGAACCCATGACATGTGCAATCGGCTCCATAAACTCGAAATCAGGAATAAGTGCCGGGAAGCGTAGAAAATCCGGTGTTTGAGCGAGAAGAACATAGTTCTGCAGGAACAGCGACATACCGATTGCACTAATCAGCGGTGAGAGCCGCGGAGCATTGCGCAAGGGGCGATAAGCGATCTTTTCCAGGGTATAACCATAGGCCGCTGCGTAGATCGCAGCAATCAGGGCTGCCAGGATAAGAATAGAGACCCCTGAAAAGCCATAGATTGTCAGCACTCCGGAAACGATCAGGGCCACAAAGGCACCAATCATGTAAATTTCACCATGGGCGAAGTTTATCAGCTGAATGATCCCGTAAACCATCGTGTACCCCAGTGCAATCAGAGCATAGATACTGCCTCTGACCAATCCGCTGCTGGAGAGTTCAAGAAAATATTCCATCGACGTTTTCCGCTATCCTTAATAGTCAGCAACCAACGGAATGTACGATTGCTGTTTAACTTGGCTAATATTTAAAATAAAGGCTTTGACGTACAAGAAGTCTTGATAAGGCTCGTGTGGCAACGCTAATGATCACTCTAACACAAAAAATGCGGGGGACAGGCTATGCCTGTCCCCCGTTTTTACCATGTGTTGCCAATCGATTACTTCAACTCAACGAATTTTCCATCCTGTACCTGGAAGACCGAGAAGCCAACACCTTCAGCGTCGCCTTTGGCGTCGAACTTGATTCTACCAACCGAGGTCTCAACAAAGTTGCCTTTGAGAGCCTTCTCGAGAGCAGCGTACTCTGTACCACCGGACGCTTCGATAGCTTTCAGGACAACCTGCATGGCGGCATAGCCTTGGTCGAAGAAAGTACCCGGCTCTTTACCGTACTTTTCAATATAGTCAGCTTTTGCCTTCTGGTTTCCCGGGAGAGAAGAAACATCCATAGGACCAGTTGCGTAGACACCTTCGGCATCCTTGCCGGCGATCTCGAGGAAACCATTGCCTTTAACGCCATCAGGACCGATGAAAGGGATTTTCATGCGTTTTTTGTTCATCTGGCCAACCAACTTGGAAGCCTCCGGATGGTAGCCGCCGAAGATAACTGCATCAGCACCCTCGCGACGAACTTTCTGAATAACTGCAGAATAATCCATGGCGCCGGGAGTCACACCTTCAAAAAGGACAACTTCAGCCTTGCCACCTGCCTCTACGAATTGCTTGGAGAAATCGGCAAAACCTTTGCCGTAGTCACCTTTGTCGTGAAGAATGGCAATTTTCTTGGCGCCGAGTTTGTTAGTAGCAAATTCTGCAGCGAGTTTACCCTGATCATCATCAGGAGCAATGGTGCGATAGAAGTTTGGATAGTCACCGCTCTGGGTCAGAGGTGGGTTGGTAGCCGAAGGGGAAACGGCAATGATGTTAGCTTCTTTGTAGATACCGAGAGCAGCCTTGGTAGCACCGGAACAAACATGACCAATAACCACGTCAACACCCTGGGAAACCAGTTTGGTCGCAGCGTTGGTTGCAATCTCAGGCTTGCACTGATCGTCCATCGGCATAACTTCTACCTGCATGCCAAGAACACCACCAGCGGCGTTTACTTGTGCTGCAACCATCTCGGCAGCTTCCTTGGTCGGGATACCGTAAGGGGCGAGATCGCCGGTATGAGGACCAGCTACACCAATCTTGATTGTATCCGCAGCAAAACCTGTTGCGGGAACAACCATGCTCAACAGAGCAACCAGAATAAGCTTCTTGAGTACTGTTTTACGCATACTGCCTCCTTTAGAAAATCAACATGTTGTTTAACCTGAAAACGTCAGAAGTTCAACGCAACCAGATTCCAGACCAATTCAATAGTATTTTGTTATAAGGGATAGCCCTTCACGCGTCAAGATTTAATCGGAAAGGCGAAAGGCTAAAGATTGCAGTTGTGAGCGCTCTATGTCACTGGAATATGTGACAAAGGAGTTAAGAACAAGGGAAAGCGAGTTCAAGAAGCCATAGCAGATCGCTAAGCAAGATTTACATGGGAGCCGACAGATCAGAGATAATCCTGGCGGCTGTAAAGACGAAGATCCCGCTCGCTAAGCAGTTCCGAGTGCAAACAACCGAGGCGCTGGCAAATGCCGATGCACTGGGCAAAATGAGCTTTAGGCGACGTAAAGAGCGCTACAAGGTGTGCGCCACAAGGACATTGGTTGTAGATAGGAAAAGATTCCGAACAGGTCGGACAGCAGATATCAACAACCTCGCCGGCTTTTCTTTCAAAGCCTACGAAGTTCCTGTCCCGGTCACCAAGGACGGGACTGATGATGAGCAAACCTTCGCTGGTTTTGCTTTTCAGCATGAGCGAGAGTCCCGGATGACCCTGGAATTTGTGCCCATCGGAAAGGACTGAATGGCCATTGGGACAATAGCACTCGGTGACCACTTCAGCTTTCTGCGCATCCTGGTCAGGAATCACTTCGCGTTTTTGTGACTGGTGCCCACCCAGAAGTAACCAGTTTATTGACATAAGATCCATCCCCGCATCATGATAATTTCAAGTTAATCACTTTCAATGGTCACAAGAAATATCATTTTTTCTCAAATGAGGGAAGTGTAGATTTTCACCACACTCCCCTCCCTGATTTGAGGGCTTGCGCTATTCAAGAATAACCAAAAGGTCGCCCTGGTCAACCTGATCGCCTTCACCAAATCGAACTTCCGCAACCACACCATCAACCTTGGCCTTGATGTTGGTTTCCATCTTCATCGCTTCAGTGGTTAGCAAAGTCTCCCCTGCTGAAACTTTTTCTCCAACAGCGGCCATGGTTTTGAAGATCTTGCCCGGCATGGGCGCCCCAACATGTTTGACATTGGCAGGATCCGCTTTTTCATGGCTGACGACATCAGTCTCAGCTGACAAATCCTTGACCTTCACCACACGTGGCTCACCGTTCAGCTCAAAATAAATATTACGTGTACCGTCTTCATGGACTCTGCCAACAGCGTTCAACTTGATAATCAGGGTCTTACCGGCCTCGATATCTACGCTGACCTCATCACCAACGTCCAGGCCGTAGAAGAAGACCGGAGTCGGCAGGAAAGAGGTGTCGCTGTATTCCTGGCGAAACCGATCATATTCTTCAAAAACACCAGGATAGAGTACGGCCGAGAGAACATCTCGCTCGCTGACATTATGGCCGAGCTTGACCTGCAGTTCCTCTTGCTTGGCGGCAAAATCTACAGGTTCGAGCAATTCACCTGGCCGACAGGTGAGAGGCTGCTCTCCCTTGAGGATAATCTTCTGCAATTCCGGAGGGAAGCCGCCAACCGGTTGACCGATCATGCCTTTGAAGAAAT
This sequence comes from Desulfuromonadales bacterium, assembly GCA_012974435.1. GTDB lineage: Bacteria > Desulfobacterota > Desulfuromonadia > Desulfuromonadales > BM103 > M0040. The sequence continues at coordinate 6,998 of JAAXQF010000246.1, forward strand.
CGACCACACCCTGTGGGAAGGCCAGATCTGCGCCCTTGGTAAAGACATCTTCCGGCTCGAGGTTGTTCTGCACCAGGAACATCGCCATGTCTCCAACGATTTTGGACGACGGGGTGACCTTGATGACATCACCAAAGAGGTCGTTGACCTTGCGATACATTTCTTTGCACTCTTCCCAGCGATGACCAAGACCGAGGCCTTCGACCTGCGGCTTATAGTTGGAATACTGACCACCGGGAATCTCATGGTGATAAACCTGGGCAGTTCCGCTGCGCAACTCAGACTCAAAAGGCTCGTAGTAGGTGCGCACGGTCTCCCAGTAGTTCGCCAGCTGCTGCATCCCACCCTGATCCAGCTGCGGATCCCAGATGGAGC
>JAAXQF010000249.1 GCA_012974435.1 Desulfuromonadales bacterium
GTTATGGGTGCTGGGTGCTGGGTGCTGGGTGCTAGGTTAAGGGGCCGAGGAAAGAGAATACCCCCTCCTGCTCCCTGTGTAGTGGTTCACTGCTCCCTGCTCCCTGCTCCTTACTCCTTGCTCCATGCCCCTTTACCTATCATTACTTCTTAGCGTTCTGAATCGCTTCATAGGCTCCGTTGATTTCACGGAATTTTTCCTCCGCAAACTTGGTGAAATCTTCTGGCAGACCCTTGGAGACAATTTTGTCTGGATGGTATTCACTGACCAGTTTGCGATAGGCCTTTTTAACAGAACTCGTATCGGCACCATCTTCCAAACCAAGGACAGCATAGTGATGTGAGAGACTACTGACAAATTGACGCTTCACCGTTTCGAAAGCACCACTTTGCAAACCGATCAGAGCAGGTGCGGCACGCAGAAACTTCTCCTCAGCAGGATGAAGAACGCCATCAGCAAGAGCTATCGTAAAGAGCATTTCGTAGCACATTGTCCGAAGTTGTGGTTCGGCTTGAAAAACCTGGCCGAATTGACGGGCATAATCCTCAAAAGGGGTCGTATTATCCTTCGCCTCGTTAAAGACGCCCATGGCAAATTGCTGAGTAACTTGATCGAGACGCAGTTTGTCGGACATAAAACTGCGTACAGCACTGATTTCATCTTCACAGACCCGACCATCAGCCTTGGCCATCTTGCCAAGCATGGCAAATGTAGCCGTAAAGAAAACAGCCTGACGCTGCTCCTGTCCGGTCATACGACCTGACTCGACGATGCCGGCACGGGCCTTGTCATCAATCAGTGCATGTCCGAGCGATACTCCTACCAGCGCACCGATAGGGCCACCCATCATAAAACCGACGCTTCCTCCCATTATCTTTCCAAACCAGGACATGACTCATATCTCCTTATATTGCCTTGGACGACATTCTTTAGATTGTTACCGTTTTCATTGAAACGACGGGCATGTTAACACGTCAACATCTTCATCGCCATAGCAACCGGACATCCAAAAGACTGCCCCAGATATTATTACATGACGTTGATTAGCGTAGCTCTTGTGACAACTGCGGGCATTAGACATCATCGGATATGGCTTAAAGGCAACATGTATCAATGACGCATCATCCTGGGATCTCAAAAGCCTCTGCAAACAAAGAGATTTTACATTTCTAATCTCGCTCCCAAGAAGCTGAAATAATTAGCCTTCGTCTCCAATCTTCGACATAAAAAGATCATTCTAGTCAACATTGAAAGGATACAACCATTATTGGCACATCACTTGCTCTTTGATTAGTTAGTTCAATTTGATGATTCTCGGGGGAGAACGTAAGGGATGGAAATGCTCCACAAACTGATTATTATCGTTCTGCTCGCTCTCTTCACCAGTGCCTGTGCGCAACAGGCTGCATTTGTCTCCACTCCTCCCGGAGCCCAGGTGTTTATCGATGGTGAAGAAATTGGCGTAACTCCATGCGCCTTCAATTACAAGTTGAGCACAACAGAGAGTCATAACGTCAAGATCAACAAGCAGGGTTACAATCCCGTCGAGTTTGTCGTGGTTGCCGACGAGGTAGACACCAAAGCACGGAACAGCTGGGTGGCTGCAGGCGCAGTATGGAGCCCGCTCTGGTTGGGGACCATCTTTACCAAGAAGCTCAAAGACATCTACGATTTTGCATTACTGGCTGAACCGCCGCAGATGACAGCTTCAGCAGAGCAGGTTGCAATAGAACCTGAGCTGTAACCAAGAGCACATCAATCAATTAATTAAAGGCCTGCTTCGTAATGAGCAGGCCTTTTTTGTCTCAAATCGTCCAGATCCTATTTCATGACAGGGTTGTCAAGGTTTTGAGCCTATCTCTTCACCCGCCGGCCACAATCAATGTACCTCGGCAAACTGCTGCTGAACCTTAGTGACTTCCGAAGAGACTGTCATCATCGCGTCGACACAGCCCTTATCCAACTTATCGATAGACAAGAGCTGTAGCATTGCAAAAGCATGTTCATTGGACCAGGGATGCTTATAGGGTCGTTGAGTCGTCAGGGCGTCAAAGATATCACTGACAGAGGTAATTCTTGCCGCCAGTGAAATTTCTTCACCACGCAAGCCATGAGGATAACCACTGCCATCCATCGCTTCGTGATGCAACTCGGTTATCTCTCTTAGATAATCGATATATGGCAACTTCTCAAAACCAAAATTGCTGATCAGGTCGTCGACGATCTGCCGCCCAACCATGGTGTGCCTGTTCATAACTTCTCGTTCCGCCGAATCCAAACGGGTCTTTTTTTGCAGGATACGATCGGGGATGCCTATTTTGCCAACGTCATGTAAAGGTGAAAAGAGCGCGATCTGCTCAATTTGCTCATCATCCAGGCTCGCGGTTCCCTGGTTAACCAAAGAACGTGCTATGAGCCGGGAGTAACGAGACATGCGTTCGAGATGGGCCCCGGTTTCATGATCATGCTTTTGCACCATACTGACTGACGTCCTCATGGCAGCCGCCAGGGCTCGGGCTGAGGCAAGGTCATTGAGGATCATCTCAGAAATCAGGTGAATAAAGATTTCAACCTGTTCCAGGATACGCTCCCGGAAATAGTAATTGTGCAAGGAATTCAGGAAAACAAAACCGGCCAGTTCTTTATTATGGTACATCGGATGAGTATAGCTGGAAGCAAACCCATGCCCCACGATAGCACGTGAGTGGGTTGCGTCATGATCTTCATAGACTCTCAGGTCACTGACAATGCGCGGTGTCGACTCCAAAGCAATCTTTTGCAGGACAGAGCCTTCCTTCAAAACGACTTCGTAATTCCTGAGGGGACTTCCTGTGGAAGGTGAAGCCAGAAAAGTGGCTAACGATTGTGTCTTGGTGTCATAGAGAGCAATACTGATACGGTCGATGCCAGGGCAGCGTTTTTTCAGGACCTCGTGAACAACGGCCAACTTCTTCTGGTAAGTAGAAGCTGTTTTCAATTCGGCCAACGGGTCTTCTCGGAAAACGATATTGTACATAAACGCCCCCTGCCTTTGATTAGCGATTACTTATACTCTACCTTTCATAAAGCCGATTGCAATGGAGCATCCTCCGCAATTCTGGTTCGATCTTTAATCTGAACAAAAACGGTTCAACAACCCAAAAAAATGTTTAATGCAAAGTCGCAAAAAGCAAGAATAGTCACCTTTTACGTCTTTCTTGGCTTTTCTTCGCGTCTTTGCGTTGGTCTTTTGATTTCAGCTCTTACTGTTTTGGTGTAAAGACGTATTCCCTTTGTTTGGGTTATAGGTCCAAACAAAAAAGGCTGCCTCCTAATGGAAGCAGCCTCTGTGTCACCATCTCTTTGATTAATTAGCTCAGAAGTTCTTCAATGTCCGTATATTGCATACTGAAAGCTTCCGCAACGCCGGCATAGGTCACCTTCCCTGCAACAACATTCAGGCCGGCCCTGATGCCCGAATTATTACGAGCCACCTTCTGCCAGCCTTGATCCGCAATCTTTACAGCGTAAGGGAGGGTTGCGTTAGTCAGAGCCACGGTTGATGTCAGAGGAACTGCGCCGGGCATGTTGGCGACGCAGTAATGAACGATACCATCAACTTCAAAGGTCGGCTCACTGTGAGTGGTCGGCTTGGAGGTTTCAAAGCATCCGCCCTGGTCAATTGCCACATCCACCAGCACCGCCCCGGGCTTCATAGTTTTAAGCATTTCCCTGGTCACCAACTTCGGAGCTTTGGCACCATGCAAGAGAACTGCGCCAATAACCACATCGGCTTCCTGAACAAGCTCTCGCACCGTCGCCGGAGAAGACATAATCGGGAAACAGTTTTTCGGCATCACTTCAGAGAGATGGCGCAGGCGATCAAGGCTGGTATCAAGCAGGTAGACCTTGGCACCCAGGCCACAAGCCATCTGGGCGGCATGCGTGCCAACCGTACCGCCGCCGAGAACAAGAACGGTTGCCGGTTGGACACCAGGGACACCACCCAACAGGATGCCACGGCCGCCCTGGGTACGTTCGGCGTACTTTGCCGCTTCCTGGGCAGCCATACGCCCGGCAACCTCGCTCATGGGCGTTAAGAGGGGCAAGCTGCCGTCAGAACCGACAATGGTCTCATAGGCGATACAGACCGAGCCACTGTCGATCATCGCCCGGGTCAACTCCTCGGATGCTGCAAAATGGAAATAAGTAAAAACGATCTGACCTTTACGAATCAGTGCGTACTCACAAGGCTGGGGTTCTTTAACATGCATCACCATCTCTGCGCGAAGATAAACCTCCTCAGCGGTAGCTGCGATAGTCGCTCCGGCAGCAACGTAATCTGCATCGCTGAAACCACTGGAGACTCCGGCTTGAGTTTCTACCAGAACCTCATGGCCGTGCTCGCGCAAAGCTTCAACACCTGCAGGGGTCATGCACACCCTGTTTTCTGCCACCTTGATCTCTTTAAGAACACCGATAATCATAAGGATACTCCTTCATCGCGCTTCGTTGAGTTGTCTGGATATGATGAAGTTTATCAGCAACGCCGGTAAATTTTCTTGCAAACTATCAACAATATGTCTATTTATTGAAAGATAATTTCAAATATTTACGATAATGGAGCACATCATGCCAAACATGAATTTAGACGCCATAGATTGTTCTATTCTTAATAAGTTACAGAAGAATGGCAGACTGTCAAATGTACAACTTGCCGAAGAGGTGGGTTTGTCTGAATCCGCATGCCTGCGTCGGGTCAAGATTCTCGAAGAGAGCAGGATCATCGACCGCTACGTCATGCTGATCAACCAGAGCGCTATCGGCAAGCCGGACAACGTCTTTGTCATGGTCAGCCTGGACGGTCAACAAAGCGAAAAGCTGGCAGCCTTCGAGGCTGAGATCTCCAAGGTCGCAGAGGTGATGGAATGTTACCTGATGTCGGGGGCTTTTGATTACTTGCTGCGTGTCATTACCAAGGACAATGCCGATTACGTACGTGTCCACGACAAGCTGACCAGCCTGCCTGGAGTCTTGCGGGTGCAATCGTCGTTTGCCTTACGAACGGTGTTGGGGAAAACAGAGATGCCTTTGGACGTGAGGAAGTAACGGATGAATTTATTCAGTTCATCATCACGTTACTGACCCTCTACAGAGTCATGAAACGCGGGAAAGTATGGACGAACGAGAGAAGGCTATTTCATCATTGATTGTTTTGCTGGCAAGGAAGCCTGCAGCAAGTATCCCCAGAGTAAGCAACAGCATAAAGACTGCGAGCAGAGTCAAGGCAAGGGTATGAGGATAAAGGGACTTACGGTAGCAGAGGAAGGCCAGGTAAAAGCTGAGCAGGCACACAGGTGCGGAGAATATTACTAATAACACGGTTCAGGATCCATTCTTTATTTTGTGGTTTTTCCTCACCTTTTCAGGAGAAGAATCAGCATATTGATCAAACAAGAGCGAATGTTTCTACTAAAATCACAAGCAATGTAGCTCAATCAATAAACGACGTCAAAAACTTATCTTCGCTTTACATTTCAAGAGACAAAAAAAGACCGCAATCAGCAAACAAAACTGAAGGAGGTCTTTTAACTTTTCATTCCAATTTTATCTACAAACGAAGTGTGGTTGGCTTCTAACCGGTGCCATAGTTGTACATCCAGACTTTCTCTATTGGCGGGAACAGTTCGTGAGATATTTCCGGTAGAACTCCATGTATAATGACAATTTCACACCTATTAAACTGAAAAAGGGTCACCTTCTCATTACAGAAGATGACCCCTTAACCTTTTGGCGTCCCAAGGGGGATTCGAACTCACGTCGATGCCAGTCAACATAGCAACAACGTCCCCGCGTCCTTATCTCAACGCTTGGTCGGATATTGTGCGTCAAGTTCCGATTGAATCAATTGTGCTAATTGTTTATAGCCAAACTGCTGCAGAGGCCTGCCATTGACAAAGTACCCCGGAGTTTTTTGCACATTCAACGTTTTTACATCAGCCATATCCTGTTCAATAATTTTTGCAATAGCTGGAGAATGCATATCTTTTTTGATCCGTTCGATATCCAAGCCTGCTCGAGGAAGAACGTCCCATAATCTTTCCGGCTGATAGTTATGGTGACTGGCCCAGATATTTTGCGTTTTAAACATAAGCTCTAAGGTTTCCCAGTATTTCCCCTGCATTCTGGCGGCTTCAAGAATCTTGACAAAATTATCGGCGCCATCATGGAACGGGGCGTAGCGCAGCACCAGTTTGATTTTGCCGGGATTGGCAGCCATTGTCTGCTTAATAAAGGGTTCAAAGGCGGCACAGGTTTCACAGGCAGGGTCCATAAACTCAACGATAAAGACTTTCGCATCATCGCTGCCAAGTGTCGGAGAATGGTCTCTGACGAAAAGCTCGGCGTTTTTCTGGGCTAGAAAACCAAATTTTTCAGCCTGCTGGCCTTTATAATAGGAACTGCCTCCAATAAAAGCTAAAACCAAAAGGACACATGTAAGCCCAACGAGTACGTATTTCATTTGGAAGTTCTCCTTTTAAGAAAAAGTAAAAGTGCAACTAATGTAGAAAATGCGAGAAAAGAGAGCATTGGAATTGAAACAAATCCAAACAGCTCAATATACTTTTCTGTACATGAAACGCCCTTTGAGCAGGGCTGGATGTTCTCCGGGATGATTCCGGCATAGAGTAATGTGTGATAAAAGGCCGTCAGCCCACCCGCTATCGAAAGAGGTAGCGCATATTTAATAACGCTTTTATCAAAAGTGGGGAAAAGACCTGCCGCTAAAATGAAGATCATCGGAAACAAGCATATCCTCTGATACCAGCACAGGACACAGGGTTCATACTCCAAAACAGAGCTGAAAAAGAGACTTATGGTGGTAGATACACTGACTAAAAGCCAGCCCAGGAATAGCAGCGTCCAGTTCGTCTTGTCCGCTTGATCAATTTGAGACATATTTAAAATACTCCAAAATCAGGGAGAGAGTTAACATAAAGATCGGGGAATAGCCCACGTACCATAAGGACATTATCCTCTAACAGGAACCCACTGGTATAAAAACATAGTGACTGGCCCGAGCAGACTAAACATGAGCATGACACCAACCACCATCAGCATAACACCGGTACCGATTTCAATGAGGCGAATGTGCTTACGGAACCGCTTGAAAGCAGACAGAAATTGGTGAAACAGAAGGCCCGAAAGCAAGAAAGGAAGACCCAGGCCCAGAGAATAGACCGCTAGCAAGCCGACCCCTTCGCCGACCTGACCGGAAGATGCGGCCACCACCAGAATTGACGCGAGAATTGGGCCGATGCAGGGCGTCCAACCAGCCGCAAAAGCAACACCAACCAAGAAAGTCCCGGCAAAACCACTCGGTCTATGAACTCCAAACAGGAAGATCAATATCCCGCCGATCTTTTCAACCCAGCCCAGTCCCTCACGCAGGTAGGTCTGGATGCTATTGGAAGCGATACCGGCAATAGCGCCAAGCAGAATAAATACGGCGGAAAAACCGAGGATGAAACACAAGGTGTGCAGCAGAACCGTCAGGCGAACCTTGGCATCCGGATGTTCATCATCAAGTTGACTGAAAGACAGCCCGGTGATGTAGGTCAGGTACGAGGGAATCAACGGTAACACGCAGGGCGAGGCAAACGATAAAATCCCGGCGGTAAACGCAATCCAATAGGTGATATCAGCTGTTTGCTGTAGCAATGTGGTTATCCTTTGATAAGGTCTTTGAAGTAGGTGATAGTTTTAAGACTGGACCAGTCAAGTGGACCAATGATTTTTTCTGCAACGGTCCCATCTTTATTAATAATAAAAGATTCAGGAAATTTGAACACTCCATAACGTTTCTGCACTACACCTTTGTTATCGTAAAGGATGGGAAAGGTGTAGGGGGTCTTTTCCAGGAAAGCAGGAACAATACCAGGACCATTTTCTTCTGTATTGATCGCCAGCATGACAAAGTCATCTCCGGCAATGACCTCGTTGAGTCTCTCCATTGAAGGCATCTCTTCTATGCATGGCGGACACCAGGTCGCCCAGAAATTTACCAGGACGACCTTGCCTCGCAAGTCCGATAAAGAGACCTTGTTACCTTTTGTATCTTCAAGCTGGAAGTCGGGGGCAAGATCACCAGCAACGACCGATTTGACCCATTCACTAGGTGGTCGTGAACTGCTTGAAGAAACCAGATAGACAGAAGCACCAACCAACGCGATAACAACGACTAGTATCAAATTACGCATAAGGAACCCTTCTATTTCTGACAGCAACAATATGGGTATCTGCATTCAAAAGCACAGCCTGTACTCCGGATGCCAACAATTCTGGTATCGCTTCTACCAGCTCACAGATACTATATAGGTTAAATCGATTACGATAGGTGCAAGCACACAAAACATAGTGTTTATAAGCACAGTTTACAAACTAATTCAGTCTATTACTGGGATCCGTGACCATTGTCAAGGTGATCGAGCATCGTCCTGACGTTATCAGCGCCTTGCCCCGTTGGTGAAATCTGCAGGTATTGATTCCAGACTTTTTTGGCCTTTTCAATCTCCTGAAGATCATCGCGATAAACGAGACCCAGATTAAACAGCGACTGTGGATGGTTGGGATTCAACTCATTAGCCTTGGTGAAATTGGCAATGGCCTTATCGAACCAACCGATACGGCGATACATAACCCCCTGGTCAGTCAAAACATTAGGATCATTCCCATCCAGTTGCAGTGCCTTGTCATAGGCTTCAATTGCCTCCAGGGGCTGGTTTGAATCGAAATAGTTATGGCCCAGTTGAACCCAGGCTTCACGATTATTCGCATCGCTGCTGACGATGTCTTGCAGCGCCTTAATCTTCTGCTGGTAATCAACGGCAGGCGCCGATGCGGGTGATTGATTCACTGTTGCTGTCGCTGTCGCTGTGTCTTTGTTTGTATTGGATAAAATCATGCCAATCAGAGCACCAACAACCAGCGTGACGACCATGAGTAAAACGATTTCTTTTTTCATAAGTCCTTCCATGACGTTTCTGTAACCAAAAAGATGGTTTAACGCTGAGCCGCAAAGAACGCAGAGGGTAAAATTCTACATTTTGCAATGGCTCAGTCAGAGTCATTACTCTCTGCACCTACGCGTCTTCGCTTAAAAGCGCCTAAATCTGGTGCGTTAATAAATGGCTTAAATTGGCCCTACCCTTGTTTGGGTTACAAGTCCGTTCTTATATTTTAGGCTGGATAATAAGTCTACCCAGGTAAACAGACTCCCTACCCGCCGTAAGAGTGTAAACCGGAGAGCACCAGGTTGACACCGAGGTAGCAGAAGATCGTTGCGGCAAAGCCGAAGATCGACAGCCAGGCGACACGGCGACCGACCCAACCGCGCGTAAAGCGCGCGTGCAGGAAGGCAGCGTAGATAAACCAGACGATCAGGCTCCAGGTCTCTTTCGGGTCCCAGCTCCAATAGGTGCCCCAGGCGTAGTTGGCCCAGGCAGCAC
>JAAXQF010000314.1 GCA_012974435.1 Desulfuromonadales bacterium
TGATTAATCTGATCTGTCGATGAGGCGGCCTCTTGAGCGAGGCTTCTGACTTCGTCAGCAACAACAGCAAAAGAACGGCCATGTTCCCCGGCCTGGGCTGCGATGATGGCGGCGTTTAAAGCTAACAGGCTGGTTTTTTGCGTCAGATCTGTAACGACAGAGGTGATTGTGCCGACCTCCTCTCCCTTGAGAGAGAGATCGTTGATTGTTCCCTCGGCCTGCTCAACTGCAGAAACAATTCCGCGCATACCATCCAGAACCTGTATTACGGTTTCAACACCGTGCTCAGCACGTTCCTTGACTGTTTCCGACATGGCATGAGAACGAGCACTGCTCTCTTCGACAGCGCTTACGGTGTATTGGATCTCGGTCATTGATGCAATCGAGCTTTCCATAAATTCGTTGAGGGACTTGAGATTGTTCGAAACCTGATCGATTGAAACGGAGATCTGACCGACAGCTGAACGCGTCGAATTAACCGACTCCTGAATAACGCCAGCACCACCGGAGATATCCACTGTGGCACTGGTGGTAGAAGAAGTCGCTAAGCGTAAAGATGTTATTAATTCTGCATGTTCATCACGATACTTAAGAAATTCGTCAAAGGTGTGCTGTAGCTGCTGAGTGAGCGATTCTACGGCATCAAGTAAGTTAATACGCATCATCGACGAGGAGACCTGGTCGGCGAACAACTTGACCGTATCGACATCGGTGTCGGAGAGCTTGAGCTTTTTGAACTTGTTATCAACGGCAATCAGACCGACAGCCTGGCCACGAACGATGATCGGACAGAGAATGAAGTTCCGTGAGCGCAATTGCGGCACTGCATCACACGGGGGTTGCAGGTGGTATTCCTCAGGCATCTTCGCAATATCATCAATCAACATCACCTGCCGATCAGTAATTGACTTGTAAAGGCAGCCTGCCCGTTCATCAAGAGGAAGACGGGTCTTGACATCGGCTTCGTCGAGGCCTGCCCCCCTGCTGGCGGCAAAATAAAGTTGCTGCTCTGCTTCATCGACCATCACTGACGATCGACACTTTTTTGCAGGTCAGTATTGATAATATGGAAGTTCTTGATGCTACGGTCGAGATCGGTAAAGCGTTGCTCGAATGAAGCTTTCTGCTCGGCAACTTCACGATTTAGAATATCCAGCTTCAAAGCCCTGTCATGAATCTGTTGGGAGGCCCTGCCAATAAAGAACCCGAATAAACCGAGGACCATCATGGTGCCACCACACATGTAGGTATACATGTACCGACTCTGTTCAGTCCCCATGATATCCTGCATAACCTGGCCAGCGAGAGACTGGCTATCATCCCAGAACAAGATCAAGCGCAGGATAATCCAGCCGATCGGAGCCATGACACCGAGCAGCATACCGCAAGCGGCATAGGCGACATCACGTTTGTCGCTGCGGCCATTCATTATTCCCGCTACCTCCACACCACCACCTGCTACTTAAGCACGTGCACGCCCGAGCATAATGCCCAGAGCTTCCGCAGTGCGTACCAGATCACCCTCTGGCTCTACGCGATTAAGTGAATCAACCGCATCAATAATATCGACATCAGAGACTTGACGACCCTGCAAAGAGACCATACGTCCATAACGTTTCTGTTCGATCAACTCAACAGCTTTGACACCAAAACGCGAACCAAGAATCCGGTCAAACGGTGAAGGCGTCCCTCCACGTTGAACGTGACCCAAGACAACAACCCGGGTTTCAACCTGCAAACGACGGGAGATTTCATCAGCGACGAATGCTCCGATGCCACCCAAGCGTTCAACACCCAGGTTTTCAGCGCCAGTGAGTTGGACAACTTTCTGCCCGGCCATCGGGAAAGCCCCTTCGGCCGCGACCACGATTGAAAACTTGCTGCCACGGGCCTTGCGTGCCTCGATAGCATCACAAACAGCAGTCATGTCGAATGGAATCTCGGGGATCAGAATAACATCGGCAGAGCCTGCCAGACCGGCCTCCAAGCCTATCCATCCAGCATCACGGCCCATGACTTCAACCACCATGACTCGATGGTGACTCTCGGCGGTAGTATGGAGCCGATCCAGGGCTTCGGTGACGATGTTCACTGCAGTGTTATAACCAAAGGTAACATCGGTGCCGCGCAGATCATTATCGATCGTTTTTGGCACACCGACCATCGGCACCCCCTTCTCCTGCAACGCTCTGGCGATTTTCAGGGTCCCGTCACCACCAACGGCAATCAGCGCCTCGACGCCAAGATCGTGGATATTTTTAACGACTTCGTCAGAGAGATCCACAAGGCGGGTTTCACCGTTTTCTACAACAGGATAAGCGAGAGGGTTGCCGCGATTGCTGGTTCCCAGGATCGTGCCTCCGCGTGGCAGGATGCCACGTACAGAACCGAGTGT
>JAAXQF010000155.1 GCA_012974435.1 Desulfuromonadales bacterium
AACCGATAGTGCCCTGAACAATTGAACCATCGTATTCGTCGGAAACATCAGTCAGCCATTCCAGGCCGAAAGCCCAGTTGTCGACTTTGTAGGCGGCAAAGATGCCGGCTTCGACAGCATCGTCAATGTCTTTCATCTTGTCAACCGTGTTATTTTCGACATCATCGCGTCCCATACGATAATTCAGAACAGGCCCCAGGCTGAAGGTTTTGCTGGTCAACAGATTGACCTTCAGGTTCGTCCCTACCAGCGCAAAAGAACGACCGCTGTCGTAGTTGCCTTTCAGCATAAGCATCGGGACACCTTGGTATTCGTCCGAACCTTCGTAGTCGGGGGCAAAACCAGCACCTAAACCAGCCGTATATTTTCCAGCGAGAGCCGGGCCAACGGCAAAAAACAGCATGAGCACTAAGCAACAGTAAATTTTCGTCAGTTTCATTGAAGCCTCCAAGTGATGAGTGAAATTAGAACTTCGTTAATTCTAGACGGTGTTGTAGAAATTTCAAGAGCTCACGCCTTTTTTATAGAGAAGCAACAGATAGAAAAGGCCCTATAGAAAGATAAGGTCTATGAAAAACAATCAAGGGGAAGGGCAGCAGACCGAGCAAGGCTGTTATTAACAGGCCCTTCTCTTCGTTAAACTTTGCCTTCCTGAGTCGACCCAATTCATCAGACAATCATCCCTGTTGCTGTTTCTCTTGACATGGGGGCGATTCTGAAGCGCTTCTCGCCGTCTGGCATCTCCGCCAATACTTCAACTTCTGTCTGGTCCTTGCCTTTGCCGTAGGTTGCGAGAATTGCCCCCGCTGTTTGCAGGTCTTCTTCTGAGGGTGTTCCTGAAACTAGTGCTAATGGGCCGGAGACACCAGGAGTGCGCAGGATGATGTACTCACTCTTGTCGGCGGCTCGAATGGCATCGTTGTCTTTCTGGTGTCTGCCCAGGGTCAGCTTGGACTGTTCTGAAAGGCGGAACTGGCGGCCAATCTTGAGTAGCTCGACATCATCTACGTTGCAGTCTGGCTGGTGTTTGACCAGGTCACGCAGGCGGTCTGAGAAGTGGATCTCTGTCAGCAGACAACCGCCACCCGAGGAAGGGAAATCCGTTAGCCCCCATTCCTTTGCAAGGGCTTCCTGGGGCTTCCGAGAACGGCCCTGAATATCGAGGAGCTGTTCACGATCGACCAGACCCTGTTCTTCCATGGGAGAGACCGGCAGGAGTTTGGCGCTCAGAGGCCTGATGATGCGGTCCGGATGGCCTGAGTAGTTGGCCACGGAACGCAGCGCGTTGGAGTTCTGGCTCATGGGTCGTTGCCCCAGCACTTCGCCGGAGAAGAGGAAGTCGAAACCTTGCTCAGCCATAATTTCACCGGCCAGGCGAAACATCATGGCGTGGCAGTCGATGCAGGGGTTCATGTTCTTGCCATAGCCGTAGCGCGGATTTTTAAGCATCGCCAGGTGGACTTCGCTGATATTCTCAACAATCAAATTCCCGACCACGCTATTTCAGCGCGTATTCAGGAGGTTAGTGGAACCGTGGGTTGATACCATGATGTTACCTCGGATATCAAGTTGGAATCTACTCTGGATGTAAGGGTGTAGAGGCAGGCATTCAGCTTGACAATGAAAAGCCCACTCTGCGAGAATGTGCTGCGGTTTACTTAGGGATTAAACTCCGCAATCAAAGGCTTTCGGGAGAGTTCATGGCTAAAATTGATTCACTGTTTAAAATGATGAAACAACAAGGTGCCAGTGACCTGCATATTTCCACCGGTGCGCCGCCTCTCTTCCGCCTCCACGGCGAGATGGAAAAGCTCAACTACCCGCCTTTGAATGACCAGCAGGCCCGTGGCCTTCTTTACGAGATTCTGAACGAGGAGCAGCGCGCAGAATTCGAAGCCAACCTTGATATCGACTTTGCTTATTCCCTGGAAGGGGTTGCACGCTTTCGTGGCAACCTTTTGGAGACCCACCGTGGCGTTGCCGGTGTTTTCAGAATCATCCCCAGCAAGATTTTGACTGCCGACCAACTCGGTCTGCCGGAAGGTATCCGCAAGCTGACCAAGCTGAAAAAAGGGTTGGTGCTGGTGACCGGTCCTACCGGTAGCGGCAAGTCAACCACCCTGGCGGCGATGATCGACCTGATCAACAAGACCCGCCGTGAGCATATACTGACCTTGGAAGACCCCCTCGAATTTATTCACGAGAACCAGATGTCACTGATGAATCAGCGGCAGATCGGTCAGCATTCGCAATCCTTTGCCAACGCGCTTCGTGCCGCTCTGCGTGAGGACCCCGATGTCATTCTCGTCGGTGAGATGCGCGACCTTGAAACCATCTCCATGGCGATGACTGCCGCTGAAACCGGTCACCTGGTCTTCGGTACTCTGCATACCAACTCGGCTCCGAAAACCATTGACCGTATCATCGATGCTTTTCCCAAGGATGGCCAGGAGCAGATCAGAACCATGCTTGGCGAGAGCCTCAAGGGTGTTATCTGCCAACAGTTGTTGCGCACCGCCGATGGTAAGGGCCGCGCGGCGGCGTTGGAAATATTGATCTGTAACTCTGCTGTCGCCAACCTGATCCGCGAAGCCAAGACCTTCCAGGTGCCGTCAATCATGCAGACGGCCAAGGGTGACGGCATGCAGTTGATGGATCAACATATCCTCGACATGCTCAATGCCAAGCTTATCAATGGTG
>JAAXQF010000400.1 GCA_012974435.1 Desulfuromonadales bacterium
CACACCTAAGTAACATGAACCAGAGTCATAGAGGTCCTAAAGGGCCTCGGGGATAACGGGGGATGTGTAGGCCGTGACAGGTTTTCCCTTCTGACATTTGCCACCAGAACGCATCGAGTAAAACATGCCTAGCGCAGCGCCAAGTTTTCTTTTGCTTCGTTTTCTTTGTCGCCACAAAGAAAATGACGTTGCAGTCGGGCAACCCCGACGGTGTTGCTTTTGTCTTTAGGGTTAAAATTCTACAAACAGATCAACAATCTATCCCTCTGAGACTACCGAAAAAACACAGGAACACTTAACCACCCAGGCAGATACACATCAACAACTATGCAAGCAACACCGTGGAACCAGTGGTTTTCCTGGCTTCAAGATCACGATGAGCCTGTGCAGCCTCGCTGAGCGGGTAAGTCTGATTGACCTCTATGCTTACATCACCGGATTGAACGACAGCGAACAGGTCCGATGCACTGGCCAACAGGTCAACACGGTCCGCCGTATAAGTCATCAAGGTCGGTCGAGTCAAAAACAGAGAACCTTTTGCCGCCAGCAGCGCTGGATCAAAAGGTGCCACCGGACCGGAAGCCTGCCCGAAACTAGCCAGAAGTCCCAGAGGCCGCAAACAGTCGAGAGACTTCAGAAAAGTCTCTCCGCCGACAGAATCGTACACAACCGGAACACCCTCACCATCGGTGATCTCTTTAACCTTGTTCACCCAATCTTCTTCCTGGTAAAGCAACGGGAAATCACAGCCGTGCTTTCTGGCAAGCTCCGCTTTTTCCGGGCTGCCTACCGTACCAATGACTGTGGCGCCAAGAGCCTTGGCCCACTGGCAGGCGATCAGGCCAACACCTCCGGCAGCGGCATGCAACAGAATCGTATCACCCGGTTTGACATGAAAGGTGCTGCGCAGCAGGTACTGCACCGTCATTCCCTGCAGCATCATGCCTGCCGCCTGCTGGTCACTGATGGCATCTGGCAGAAGCACCAGACGATGGGCCGGGATCAGGCGCTCTTCAGCATAAGCCCCGGGCGGCATACCCGCATAGGCAACGCGATCACCAGGAGAAAGGCCTTCAACACCCTCCCCCGTAGCAACAACTGTTCCTGCTCCTTCCATACCCGGAGTTGCCGGCAACTCGGGTAAAGGGTAAAACCCGCTGCGGTGATAAACATCGATAAAATTCAAGCCCACGGCACTCTGGCGCAGGTGAACCTCACCCGGCCCTGGAGGGCCAATAGTGACGTCTTCCCAACGCAAGACCTCGGGACCACCCGTTTCATGCATACGAATCGCTTTACTCATCGAAAAATCTCCCAATATCGATTATTGACTGATCTGGTTTAAAATTATCACTATAGCTAAGAATTAAAGGTAACATCCACGAAGTAATCGTCAAGCCGTTAAAAACAGGCAACCTCCTGAAAACATTACATCCAGAACATTGACAACGGCTTGGTTTCGGGCATAGTTTAAATCTGTGCATTGACGGTTTCTCGTGGAAAGTCTGAAATTTTCAGACGGACAAATCATGTCGTAAAACACACGAAGGAGGAGAAAAGATGAAACAGATGAAGCGTTTTCTGAAGTTGTCTACCAGCCTGTTAGTCTGCGTCGCATTTCTAGGGTTGACAGCCTGCGGTGAGCAACAACAGGCACCCAAAGCAGAAGCTGCGAAAGTTGAGAAGAAAGCCATCGTCTGGAAGCTGGCCCAGACATGGGGAACCGGCTTCCCTATCTTCGGTGATGCCGTTATCAAGATGGCCGACATGGTCAAGACCATGTCGAATGGTGAGCTGGAAATCCGGATCGATTCATCGAACAAGCACAAAGCTGCATTTGGCATCCTCGACATGGTCAAAGCCGGCCAGTACGAAATGGGCCATTCGGCCTCCTACTACTGGAAGGGCAAGGATCCCAACACCATGTTCTTCACCACCATGCCTTTCGGCATGATCGCCCCCGAGCAGTATGCCTGGTTCTATTACGGCGGCGGCATGGAACTGATGAAGCAGGTTTACGACAAGCATGGCGTCTATGCCTTCCCTGGCGGCAACACCAGCAACCAGATGGGCGGATGGTTCCGCAAAGAGATCAACACCCTCGACGACTTTAAGGGCCTGAAGATGCGCATTCCAGGCTTCGCCGGTGAAATCCTCTCCAAGCTCGGGGTTGTCGTCACCAACATCGCCCCAGGTGAACTCTACACAGCGCTTGATCGCGGCACGATCGATGCTCTCGAGTGGGTCGGTCCCTCCCTTGACCTCAACATGGGCTTCCAGAAAATTGCCCCTTATTACTACACAGGTTGGCATGAGCCGGCGACTGAGCTACAGTTCATGGTCAACCAGGAAAAGTTTGATGGGCTACCAAAACACCTGCAAGAAATCCTGACCATCGCCATGCAGTTTGCTGCCTACGACATGTACGCCCGCTCTTATCATGAAAGCTCAATCAACTGGGCATCGATCGAAAAAGAGTATCCGGAAGTGAAGATCCGTACCTTCTCCCCGGAGATCATCTCTGCCATGAAGAAAGTGAATGACGAACTCCTGGACGCAAGTGCAGAAGGTGACGCCAAATTCAAAGAGATCCTCGACGCGCAGAGGGCTTACATGAAAATGGCTCGCAAATGGACAGCAATTTCCGACTATGCTTACCTCAAGGACAACCTAGAGTAGTCCGACTCAGGCTCCCGGCTTCGGCCGGGAGCTTCGTTTTAAAAGGCAAGAAACATCATGCTCCTGAAACTGGAAAAAAAAATTGATGGTTTTTCCAACCTGATGGGTTGGATCGCTGGCTTCCTGAACCTGGTCATGCTGATCAATGTCTTCTACGATTCCATCATGCGCTATTTCTTCAACTCCGGCTCGATCGCCTTACAGGAGATGGAATGGCACCTGTTTTCCGTGGTCTTTCTGTTCGGCATGGCCTACACGCTTAAGGAAGATGGACACGTCCGGGTCGATATACTTTACGATTATTTCTCGCCACGCTGGAAAGCCATTGTCAACATCGGCGGCGCTATGCTGTTTCTCATCCCCCTTAGCCTACTGATCATCGAAGGCTCTTTCTGGTACGTGAATGAGGCGTTTGCCTCCGGAGAGATCAGCGGTGACCCCGGCGGCTTGAGCTATCGTTGGCTGATCAAGGCGGTGATCCCGGCTTCCTTTGTCTTCCTGGTCGTGTCAGCCATAGGCTTTGTACTTCACAACATTAATGTTTTCCGGGGCATCGAAGCGCCTCCGGTTCATCATATCGAAGACAAGGCCATCCTGTAAGACTGAGGAACAAGGCTCAAGCACAAGAAACTGTACTTAATGATTTTGTTTTAGCGGTGTCCTGAAATCTTACGGACACCCTACCAAGATGGAATGGAAAAGCATCTGATATGATCGGTCTTATAATGTTCACTACCGCCCTGGCGATGTTGCTTCTGGGCTTCCCGGTGGCCTTCACTTTCGGTGGAGTAGCGGTCTTTTTTGGTCTATTTGCCGAGGGAACGCAGATCTTTTCCCTGATGCCGCACCGCATCTGGTCGATCATGAACAACACCATTCTGATGGCGATCCCGCTGTTCATATTTATGGGGATCGTCTTACAGAAATCGCGACTGGCTGAGCGTCTGCTCGAATCGATGGGGTTTTTGTTCGGTGAAATTCGCGGAGGGATCGCCATCTCGACCGTACTGGTAGGAGCACTACTCGCGGCGTCCACTGGAGTAGTTGGGGCCAGCGTGGTCGCTATGGGGGTCATTTCCCTGCCGGTCATGCTCAAGCACAATTATGACAAGCGCCTTGCAACTGGATCAATCTGTGCCGCAGGCACTTTGGGACAGATCATCCCGCCATCAATCGTCCTGATCATCCTCGGTGATGTCTTTCAGGAACCGGTCGGAGATCTGTTCAAGGCGGCACTCTGGCCAGGGTTGTCTCTGGTCGCCTTCTACGTCGCCTACATTGTCATCATCACCATAGTCAAAAAGGACCTGGCTCCGCCCGTCCGCCTCGAAGCATCAACCGGCAGCAAAAGACAACAGATCGGCCATGCGCTTAGGGCTATCGTACCACCGTTAGTCTTAATCATTCTTGTTCTCGGCTCAATTCTCACCGGGGTGGCGACGCCGACTGAATCGTCCTCGGTAGGTGGTGTTGGTGCGATTGTCCTGGCTCTTCTCTACCGGCAATTCTCATTTCGCATGCTCTGGGATAGCTCTCTGGAGACCATCAAGATCAGCTCCATGGTCTTCGCCATCCTGATCGGAGCCACCGCCTTCTCCATGGTCTTCACCTATACCGGCGGCGACTGGGTCGTTGAACAATTCATGATGGGCCTGCCGGGCGAGAAATGGGGCTTCATAATCCTTTCCATGTTGCTCATCATGGTTCTCGGCTTTTTTATCGACTTTGTTGAGATCTCCTACATCATCGTGCCTATTTTGGCACCGATCGCCGCCAACCTCGGCATCAACCCGGTCTGGTACGCCATCCTCGTCGCTATGAATCTGCAGACATCATTCTTGACACCGCCGTTCGGCTTCAGCCTCTTCTACCTGAAAGGTGTCGCTCCTCCCGAAGTTCGAACCACGGATATCTACTACGGTGTCTTGCCTTTCATTGTTTTACAGATGATCGTGCTTGGCATCCTGGTTGTCTGTCCGGAATGGTTCGGTTTCTCAGCTCACTAAACAAGAGATGGATATCCTCGGTATAGACATAGGCGGATCGAGCATCAAAGCCGCGCCGGTCAACCCTGTCAATGGCACTCTCGTCAAAGACCGTTTGCACATACCCACACCACAACCAGCAACACCGGAGGCGGTCAGCAATATCATCGCCAAGATCATTGCGGATTTTAACTGGACGGGCCCAATCGGCTGCGGCTTTCCAGCTGTGATACGCAACGGCATCGCGTGTACTGCAGCTAACATAGATCCGACCTGGATCGGCACGAACCTGGTTGAGACGTTCTCTGCAAAAACCCGGGGAAAGGTCACTGTCCTGAATGATGCTGACGCTGCCGGTCTTGCTGAAATGCATTACGGGGCCGGTCGTAACGCCTCTGGAACAACGATCATTGTGACCGCCGGGACAGGCCTGGGCACAGCCCTGTTCCGGAACAACACCCTGATCCCCAACACAGAGCTTGGTCATATTCAGTTGAACGGCGGCAGTGCGGAAGAGTTCGCCTCGGCTGCAGTCAAAACAAGGCTGAATCTTTCTTATTCTGAATGGGCGAAACGCCTCGATGACTACCTGCACTGCCTTGAGGACCTTTTCTGTCCCGATCTCTTTGTCCTCGGAGGCGAGATCAGTAACGACCACGCGCTCTTCTTGCCAGAGTTGACCATTAAGACCACAGTTATGCCGGCGACTTTGCGTAATGACGCGGGAATAATCGGCGCTGCAGCAGCCTTTTTGCTGTGAACTTCTTAGATGGTTCGTCAGGTGTAGCCATCCTGCAGTAAGGGTTCATTACTTTCGCCCGCGGTGACTATCTTCTTTAGCTTTTTCGTATTGTCACCTCAGTCATTGCTCGAGACTTGTAACGACATCTCCTCCAACGCATCAATAAAGCCCATAATTGCATCTGGTTAGTTTTTCTGAAGACCCCTTCCTGAGCCTGCCCACTTGTCTTTTCTGACCTGATCGGTTATATCTTGCCCTTTACGTATGGGGATGGATCACTTCCCAACCAATCAAAACACAATCGCCGCAAGGAGTTTTTTCGTCATGCCCATGTCGCAATCTTTTCAGGACCGTCTTTTCCCTATCGCTGCCGATCTTGCCGAGCACTACGGCACGCCCTTTCACATATATGATGAAGCAGGCATTCTTGAAACAGGAGAGAGGCTGAAACAAGCGTTCTCCGGCATTGACGGCTTCCGTGAGTACTATGCCGTTAAAGCCCTGCCAAACCCACGCATCCTTGACTTGATGAAAAAGTTGAACTTCGGCTTCGACTGCAGCTCCATTGCAGAACTGATCATGAGCAGACAGGTTGGCGGCAAGGGTGAAGACATCATGTTCACCTCAAACAACACCACAGAAGAAGAGTTCCTGTTTGCTGCTGAAGATGGCGGAAGCATTTTGAACCTTGACGATATTTCCCTGATAGAAAAAGTTCCGGAGTTCCCTGAACTGGTCTGTTTCCGTTACAATCCAGGGCCACGTCGAACCGGCAATATCATTATCGGCAATCCGGTTGAAGCCAAGTATGGCATCACCCACGAGCAGGTCATCTCCGCCTACAAAATGGCCATGGAGCGCGGCGCCAAACGTTTCGGTCTGCACACCATGGTGGCGTCAAATGAAAGGGACTACACATACATTGTGGAAACTACGCGCATGCTTCTGCAGATTTCAGCACTGGTAGAAGAAGAGCTGGGAATACGTTTCGAATTTCTCAATATCGGTGGCGGCCTAGGGATTCCCTACGATCCAGCCGACAAAGAGCTCGACCTGGATGCAATGGCCAAAGAGATCACCGCTCTCTTTGATGAATTCAAATCAGAACATGGCTATGCACCACGCATGTATATGGAGAGCGGACGATGGGTCACAGGACCTCACGGTGTGCTAATTACTCAGGCCATCAACCATAAAGATATCTACCGTAAATACATTGGAGTAGATGCCTGCATGTCATCCCTGATGCGCCCCGCATTGTACGATGCCTACCATCACGTGGATGTTATTGGCAAAATTGACCAGGAAAAATCGGAGACATACGACATCGCCGGCTCGCTCTGTGAGAACAATGACAAGTTCGCCGTACAACGCAACATGCCGCCGATTAATGAAGGCGACCTGCTGGCTATCCACGACACGGGAGCCCACGGGCACGCTATGGGCTTTCAATACAATGCGCGCCTGCGCCCTAAAGAACTCCTCCTGCGTACCGACGGTAGCGTTGAACTGATTCGCCGCGCCGAAACCAATGCAGATTATTTTCAGACCCTGACATTTGAAGAAGATGTCCTACCGGCCAGATAAATTAGCGAGATACGCTTCTTGCTCCTATGGTCGGAAATGAAGAGAGGCCAACAGATAGTTAATCTGTTGCTCTTTTTGTAGAACTTTTAACCCCAAAGACAAAAGCAAAACCGTCGGGTTTGCCCGACAGCAGCTTCATTTTCTTTGTGGCGACAAAGAAAACGAAGCAAAAGAAACTTGGCGCTGCGCTTGGCATGTCTGGCTCGATATCGCGGTAGCATCAATTCAGTAAAGATTATCCGCCAATTAAGCTACTGATCCCCCGTAGTTGACGAGGCCCTTGAGGACCTCTCCAGTAGTGACTGTACCAAGGTCTCGTGTTCTTATGTCTCTTGCTACTATAAAACACTACAGCTA
>JAAXQF010000063.1 GCA_012974435.1 Desulfuromonadales bacterium
AAAGGAGATCGACATGAATGTAAAAGAGATGAGAAGCACGGGGCTGCTACGCGCAGTCGTACTGAGACTGGCGATGGTTCTAACCTGTGCGAAAAACGATTTTTTGAAAAAACCCGCTATTCGGCTGACTGCCCTGGTGGCAGGGCTCACTTTGGGCTTCTGCCTTGGGGCCGGGCCTGCAATGAGCGCAGGCGGCATGGATCCCGCTGCAGACAAGATCCTGAAGTCAATGTCGACCTATCTGGGTGGATTGCCCGCATTCACCGTAAGCGCCGATGTCGACAGCGAGGTCATCGATCTATCGGGTCAGAAGCTGCAGTTCAGCAGTTCTGTGGCAATTGCTGCCAAGCGCCCGGGAAACCTCTATGTCAGTCGCCAGGGTGCGATCGCAGATATGGAGATTATTTTCAACGGCAAAACCCTGACGCTTAACGGCAAGGGTCTTAATGTCTATAAGCAGATCGGAAGCCCCGGAACCATCGATGACGCCTTCGATACTATGCAGGTCGAGATCGGTCTTGATGCGCCAGGTTCGGATCTCTTGTATGCCGATCCTTATATAGGCCTATCTTCCGGTGTGGTGAGTAGTACCTATCTTGGCACGGACTTTGTGAACGGGGTCGAATGCCATAACCTGGCGTTCCGGCAAGAAAAAACTGACTGGCAGCTGTGGGTCCAGGTTGGCGATGCGCCCGTGCCCATGAAGTACATCATTACTACCAAATGGGTGACTGGCGCGCCGCAATACTCGGTCCGGTTCCGGGACTGGAACACGAAGCCACAGATTGAAGCCAACCGGTTCGAATTCTCGGTGCCTGAGGGAGCCAGAAAACTTGAGACGATAGATGTCAACGAGATGGGTGAACTCATGATAAAGGGGGTGCAGTAATGAAGATAAGAGCGAAAGTTCGGACAATCGTAATTGGGTTCAGTTTACTTGCCGCCTGTCTTTTGGTTGATGGCGGATTCCCCAGCGGAATTGTCGTCAGCGAAGCCGAGGCAAGGGTCGGCAGGCCCGCGACACCCGTAAGCGTGGCCGGTGTTGGCCGCCGAACGACGCGGCGAGTAATCCGCCGGTCGACCGTCTACGTCGCCTCCTTGCCGAAAGGCTGCACGACGGTGGTCATCGAGGGAACTACGCTGCAACAGTGTGGAGGGACTTACTACCAGGCTGATGGCAGTCAGTACGTTCAAGTATATGTCGATTGAGGCTACCGAGGATTGATTTTAAGGGTGAACTTGATTTTAAATGCACAGGGCTATTGATTTACTATAAAAATGATATATGAAGAGCGTGGATTATCATAAAGATTCTGGGTTCTTCATTTTTTGGAGTAACCGCAACATGTTAGCTTTATCTCCTAAGGCAAGATCTGCTCTGAATATAGACAAGATGATAGTTTCGACTACGCTAAGGTTTTGCATGCTTTTGGTGTTTGTTTTGTTCTGCAGGCTTGAAGTGGGGGCACAGGAAGTGCCGTCTTATCAATCGGCAGCTGCAACGTCTGAACTCGAATCGGAACTCGCACGAGCAAAGAGAGAGATGGCATCACGTCTTGAAGAATTGGAGCACCTGAAACAGGAACAGAAAGCGATTGAACAATCGATAGAGGATGCACAGACATTATTCAAAGAGGCAGTAATATCTGGAGATGCGGCCAAAAAGACGAAAGCCGCTGACATCATACGCTCTGCCGAAAAAGCGTTACCTATGGTCGAGCAAAGGATCTCATCCACTCAGCAGCTTTATAATCGGGCGGTTGAAAGTTATCGGATAGAAAGAGAGAGTGCAAAGCTATTAGAGGAACCTGCACCTACCGATGTACAAAAAACACCTTTAAAAGATGCGAAACAGAAAAAAAATCAAGCCAAGCAAGCTGAGAGGGGAGCTGAGCTTGCAGAGAAAAAAGCCACAACACTTCGCAAGAAGTTGGAGATTCTAAATGAACAGCAGGAAAGAATCATTAAAGATAGCGATACGATCAGCGAACAGCTCGATGAACAAAACCTGTCAAGCGAACAGCGTAATGATCTTTTGCAAAGACGTCAGGATCTGATAGCGAAACAGAGAGAGCTTGAAAGCAACATTGTTAAGGTGCGCCAGGAATTGGTGGCTGCCAAAGTCGAGCAGCGCATCAAATCGGACAAGGCGGCAGAAGAGACAGCCAAATACAAGAAATGGCAGAAAAATATTTTAAGATCGTTCGTTCTCATGGCTGCCGTGGTCATGCTATTGATGCTTTTGCGAAAAGTTGTGAGCAACCGTGTCGAAGATCCTCAGCGGCGCTATTACCTCAATAGCAGCCTTTCCATCCTAATGGTTTTTGTTGTTCTGATTGGGTTGCTCATCATATTCGTTCGAGATTTTGCGTATCTTATGACCGGCGTGGGGATAGCAGTGATCGGTATGGCAATAGCACTACAGGAGATGATAGCGTCCTTTTTTGCCTGGTTTTTGATTCAAGGCTTAAAGGGGTACCGGGTTCGTGACTGGATCCGTATCGGCGAACAATACGGCGAAGTATTGGATATCGGCCTCTTCGTTACGGTTCTTTCTCAAGTTTCCGCTATTGACACAAAAGGTGAGACCGGAGGCGGATGGACGGGAGGCCTAACCCTTTTTCCAAACAGTGTCATATTTAAAAATCCCCTTGTCAATTATACCAAAGGTTATCCCTTCATGTGGTGCAGCATGACCTATACCGTAACCTTCGAAAGCAATTGGAAGCATGCTGAAAAACTGATTCTGGAGGCTACCGTAAACGAGGAAATCACCAACACAGCACGACAGGCCGCTAATAAGATAGAGGAAATGATGACGAATTTTGCCATCAAGGTGCGTAACACCAACCCTGTTGTTTTCACACGGGCGGGCGGAAGCGGCGTCGAACTGACACTTCGGTTTCTTGCCCACCCAAAGCGTCGTCGTCTGTTGATGGACAAGGTTAATCGGCAAATCTTGGAGGCTGTAAACAGGGCTAATGATGTGGATTTTGCCTACGATACCATGCGGGTAATACCTACGCCGCCTGTAGAATCCTGAATGTTTATTTTCAGTGACAGTCGCGGTTGTTTCATAACAGAATTTAATAGTCATTTCATCGGTTACATACAATACACTGATTGAAACTAAGATGAAAAAAATGTGAAGTTATCTTTGAACGAGCCTTCGGTCAAAATAACGAATAAAAAAGGTTGGGGCTGTAAAATAGCCATCTCGAAAACAACCGAAAAGGTGATCCTGGCTGCGTCTTGCCGCCAGATGGATTTTTATGAGATTATTCCGTCTTTTTGACTTATATATGAGAATATGAGGAGATATCGTGATTAATATTAACCAAAGATCTATTATTTTTATGTGCATGGTTGTCTTTATTGTAATGTTGTGGTCAACAAAACTTTTAGCTGTTAGTGCTGAAAATTTTCAAACCGCGCTTATTGAACAGCTCGAATACCATCCCGCAAAGCAATTCGGCATTAAAGGACAAGGAATGGACGCTGAAAGCATAGATATAGTACTTTCAAAAATATATCATGAGAATGGCCTGAAGCCTTTTTGGGTAGGCACCGACGGTCCCGAGAAGCAAGCCAAGGTGATTTTTGAAACGCTCAAGGATGCTGACAGTCATGGGCTCATTCCCGAACACTATCTCACAGATAAGATCCAAAAGTACTGGAAGAGTACTGATGCGAAGGGCTTAGCGAGACTCGATATTCTCCTTACCCTTGGACTGCGTGGTTATGTGGCTGATATGAGGGAAGGAAGCATTGAAGCCCGAAAAATCGATCCCAAACTCTTTGCAACGGCGCGCGATGTTGAAGTAGATTATGACTCACTCAGGGAACAGGCCCTTTCAGGTTCGGACATGCAGGCTTTCCTGGAGCAACAGGTTCCACCGTTCTTACAATACCGTAAACTTCGAAAGGCCCTCAAAGAGTATAGGGCGATGAAGGCAAAGGGGGGGTGGGAGTCTATACCTGAGGGGAAGGTTTTAAAGCCGGGCATGGAAGATGAGCGTGTAAGACTTATACGGAAGAGACTTGTAATCACCGGTGATCTCATATCAGACGATTTAGAAAGGGTAATATACGATGACAGAACCGTACAAGCGGTCAAACGGTTTCAGTCGAGACATGGCTTTGAGCCTGATGGCATTATCGGCAAAAATACTCTGTCAGCATTGAATATCTCTGTTGATACAAAGATCCGTCAGATTGTGATCAACATGGAGCGGTACCGCTGGATAAAGCACCAATTGGGAGAGAGGGTAATAGCTGTAAACATTGCCGGATTCAACGCTGCAGGGATAAAACCCAAAACCGGCGATATTGAAATCAAAATGCGAGTCATCGTTGGAAAGGAGTATCATAAAA
The DNA here is from genome assembly GCA_012974435.1 of Desulfuromonadales bacterium. Taxonomy (GTDB): domain Bacteria; phylum Desulfobacterota; class Desulfuromonadia; order Desulfuromonadales; family BM103; genus M0040. Next base: position 4,375 of record JAAXQF010000063.1, read on the forward strand.
CCCCGGTTTTTAGTGACTCCATTAAATATGTCGAATTCAATCCCTATTGGAATATCCCGGTGAGTATTGCCAAAAATGAGATGCTTCCAAAATTAAAAAAGAACGCCTATTATCTTAAGGAGCAAAATATTCGCATTTTTAGTAGCTGGGGGCCGGATGCAAAGGAACTGGATTCAACAGCCATTGACTGGGGAAAAGTGAGTAAAAGAGAGATTTCACGCTGGCATCTCCGGCAGGAACCTGGTCCTCATAATGCCCTCGGAACCGTCAAGATTGTCTTCCCGAACAAGTTTAGTGTATATCTTCACGACACTCCGTCACATAGTCTTTTCCAAAAGACAAAACGCGCATTCAGCCACGGTTGTATCCGCTTGAGCCGACCCGCAGAGATGGCATCCTATGTTCTCGGAGGCGAAAAAAATGGTTGGAACATAGAGAGGGTAAAAGAGATCATCGCCGGTGAAAAACGCCAGGTAGTGTCTCTTAAAAAACCTTTCCCTATCTATATTTTGTACAGAACAGTCATTGTAAACCCTGAGAACGAAGAAGTGAATTTTCGGGCGGATATATATGGTCGGGATGCTCTGTTGGAAAAGGCACTGTTCAAGGATGAATTTTAATCTTCGATGTCTTAAAATGCGACAGGACGGACTTGACTTGACATCTTGATAAAAAATGGACGGTCAGGAGGATATAAATGAAAACAACAAAATGTATAATCATTATTCTGCTGTTTACTTTTCTTGCGGCCGGATATGTGCTGGCGCAGGAGTTGGTTATTTATCCAGCTAAGGGTCAGAGTCAGGAACAGATGGATAAGGACAAATATGAATGTTACTCCTGGGCCAAGCAACAAACCGGATTCGATCCGATGCAGCAGCCCAAGGCTACCGAACCACCACCCCAGCAAGAGGCTCAAAAGGGTGGTGCGGGCCGTGGGGCTGCCAGAGGCGCATTGGTTGGTGTTACTGCCGGCGCTATCGCCGGAGATGCAGGTAAAGGAGCTGCCATTGGTGCCGCCTCAGGTGCTATAGTCGGTGGTGCCCGAAGACGAGATCAACAGCGCCAGCAACAACAAGCCGAACAGCAGTGGGCTCAGCAGCAGGCAACGACCTATTCAAAAAACCGCGATGGATACAACCGTGCCTATGGTGCCTGCCTTGAAGGGAGAGGTTATTCGGTAAAATAATAGAGGTATTTGAAATATTTTGCTGCTCTATCTGAGTAAAATCGGTTGAATCCCACACCATAAATCTGATATCTATAAATGAGCAAATCGATAAGAAGTGTTCAATAATGATAGGGGCATTCAGGAAATATCGAACTGAAATCCACTTACGCCTTATACCACATGACCATTAATTAACATCTAACGGATGAATACCATGAAGACAGGCCGAAAAATAGTAATCATCATCTTTATCCTGTCATCTTTGTTGTTGTCCGGCTGTGCCACAAGCTATAAACGTATCCCCTTGCCAGAAGCCTACGGAGACATTGCCCAGATACCCTATATCCCCAATGCTCGAGTCTGGGGAGATACGATACCACCTGGAATTCAGGAAAGAATTGCCGAGATCAAAGAACAAGTCCGAGAAAAAGAACCTGAAGCGAAATACGAGCCGGTAGATTACTTGGCGATTTCCGGTGGTGGTGCTAACGGTGCTTTTGGTGCTGGTCTGCTGGTTGGATGGACAGAAGCTGGCAATCGGCCGGACTTCAGGTTCGTCACCGGTATTAGTACTGGCGCGCTCATTGCACCGTTTGCCTTTCTTGGCCCAAAGTATGATGGAAAACTAAAGAAACTTTACACCACCACATCCACAAAAGACATCCTGGAGAAGCGCTCACTGTTCTCGATCCTAACGGCCGATTCTGCAGCCGACACAAAACCGCTGCGGGAATTGCTGGAAGATGTTATTGACGTGAAGATGCTTGAAGAAATTGTCGTCGAACATGACAAAGGCCGGCGTTTATTCATCGGCACCACCAACTTGGATGCCGAGCGCCCGGTTATCTGGAACATTGGGGTGATCGCTAAAAGCGGTGCTCCCAACGCCCTGCAGTTGGTTCGCGACATCATGGTGGCTTCAGCCTCGATACCCGGTGCATTCACACCAGTATACATCAAAGTGGAAGCCGACGGTCACCGCTACGACGAAATCCACGTAGACGGAGGAACGTCGTCTCAGGTGTTTCTCTACCCTGCTTCACTGGATATGCGATGGGCAATGAGGCAAGTCGGCTTGAAAGGAAAATCTCGGATATATGTCATTCGGAACTCGCGCATCGATCCGGATTGGGAAACCGTTAAGCCCAAGATATTTCCCATCTTGAACCGTAGCATCTCCTCGCTAATTCGAACACAGGGGATCGGTGATCTCTACCGGATCTACCTGAGTGCCCAGCGAGACGGCATGGATTACAACGTAGCTTTCATTCCTTCTGATTTTAATGAAAAGCCGAAAGAAGAGTTCGATCCTGAGTACATGGGCAAATTGTTTGCTTTGGGCTATCAGATGGCCAAAAACGGATACCCCTGGGAAAAAGTACCTCCCGGATTCGAATCGAAGTAACTACAAGGTCACTACCGCACTCCAAATTGTTTGTGCAATTCCCAACAGATCGGCAACTGCCTTGGTTACAGATACCTGCAATGAAAAAAAGCTATCAATAACCTGATTTTATTGTGATACCATATTACCGTATCACCAAACGATAGTTGTGGCGATAACTCTTATGGATCAAAGCTCGATATAATTTAAAGCACATTGTGTTTTTGGATATCTGCAATCCCAATTAAGACTGTTCGACTGTTGTGGGAGGTCTTGAGATGACGACTTTCAAATTATTCAAAATTTCAGCGATATTGGTTTTCACCGGACTCTTTGCCGGTTGTGCGACGGTATCCTTTGAGCAACCTAAATCCTACAGCACAGCGATCATTA
>JAAXQF010000416.1 GCA_012974435.1 Desulfuromonadales bacterium
ATTGAGACTATCATAGAAAATCAAGAGCTTGATAACGTGACGAAATTGCAGTTGGTTCAACCGCTATCGTTTGGTGATACGGTATTAGGTTATCACAGAAAAATCAAGAACCTGATACTTGGACGTTATTGCAGGTATCTCAGGTCCGCGCTATGTTGGAGTTATCACAGGTATGAAGCCTTATCCCATAACTATCCCATGACCTCAATATATTGTGTGTTCATAAGTGCCATTTATCTCAAATATCCTCCCGCCTCGCGACGGGAGGGATTGCATTTTAAGGGTTACTGTCCCCAGTCACCAACTGACTTGCTGCCCGGTACTTCGAACTTCAGATATTCCTTTACGTCGAACGGCATATTTTTCATGTCGCGTTTGACCCGATCAGCGATTGCCTTAGTCTCCGGGCGAGCATTGGACAAGCCAGTATATGGGATTCCATGGGCGTTCGGCATATCCGGGTACTTCTTCTTGAACAACTCGTGTCGAGCTACCATGCGATTGAACTGGCCTTGAGTGTGAATTAGCGGAACGAGTTGAGGGTTCTCCTCGCGTGGATCCTGGTAGAGGTCGTAATAAGCTTCCGGCATTCCCGATGCAGCGACTTCTCCTGCACCGATCCAGTGCCTCTTGTAACGCCCCTTTACTGTTGCGCCGATTTCATGGCCAGCGTAGATGAAGACATAATCGCGCCGACTGTGTGTGTCACCATTTAAGAACAGAGCTGTCTGGTCGATGCCATCTACGACCCGGTCAGTGGGAATGTACTTCATTGCACGACCGAGCCGGGCGAAGGTCGTATACAGGTCGGTCACGTGGATGATGTCCCCGACGACCTGCCCTTCTTTAATGACACCTGGCCACCAGGCAAAAGCCGGAACACGCACGCCTCCTTCGGTGAAGTCGCCCTTACCGCCTCGGTACAGCATTGGAAGCATGCCCCAACCCGGCGGTGGGCTGTGCACCATGGGTCCGTTGTCAGCCATGGCGATAAATAGGGTGTTCTCAGCGATACCAAGTTCTTTGAGTTCTTCCATCACCCGACCTACGAATGCGTCAACTGCGATAAAGGATTCGGCTACTTTGCCCCCGGAGTGTGTTTTCTTCGGCATATCGGGCTTGAGGAAATTCAGAAAGTTAGGCCAGTACGAAACAAAAAATGGCTTACCGGATTTGGCATTCTTGTGAATGAACTCCAGGGTGCGTTTTTCGGATTCGCGATCCATCTTTTCGTAGCACTCGTTCGAGGTCCCGCACCACTCTTTACCCTGCTCTCCTTTCTTGCCTTCAATGATCTGGACCCAGCCCTCTGGCACCAGACCGGGGTTGTCGAGCCGATACGGATCCGGCGGGTAGATCTCCGGATGCAAGCCAAGAACCGCGTTGACCGCATTGCCCTGGGGGCTGTAGAGAGAGGTGATCTGGTTCATGGGTGTAAACAAGGCCTCATCAAAGCCTTGGTTGTGCAGATAGCTCTCCTCAACGTCTCCGAGATGTCCCTTCCCGTAAAAGGCGGTCGCATAGCCAGCCTTGGAGTAAAAGGCGGTAGCATAGCCAGCCTTGGAGAGCACTTCGGCAATGGTTACTTCTTCGGCGCGCAGTCCCGAAAACTCATGGGGCATACCGACTACACCCATTCCGTGTCTTACCGGATGGCGACCTGTCAGGAAAGCGGCGCGAGTGGGCGTGCAGGACGACTCTGTGTACATGCGAGTGAAATTGATGCCTTCTTCGGCCATTTTGTTCATGTTAGGTGTCTCATAGCCGAAATTCTTTTGGAGCCCGGGAAAACCGGCTGCACCAAAAGCAGTGTCGTCCCAAAGGATGTAGACGATGTTCGGTGGTTGTCCGTACTTCTTCTGTAACTTAGTCAGTTTCTTATCGAGTTCATTATCCTCGGCTTTCCACTTCTTACCGTTTTGGGCTTCGAGTATATAGTACTCGGCATCGTGGACGATTTGGCTTTTCTCCTTTGCCAGACCAATGCTGGAAATAAAAAACATAGTTGCTATAGTAACGACCAAAAAGCAAAAAATAGTTAATCTTCTCATAGGCCTCCTCCTTTATCTGGTTCTGTAAATTTGTTTATATGAATGTCGAAATGGTAAGCAAAATTAATGTATAGATTGCAACAATCATGCCCAAATAGCACCATTGTATAACCAGTTGTTATTTATAAAAAAATATCTCCAAACAAGTGTATCAAAATAGGTTTTATGAGACACCTATGTTTCATGTAAGAGCAAATCCGGACATTTAAAACATCGGCCTCTTCTTGATATTAAAG
>JAAXQF010000237.1 GCA_012974435.1 Desulfuromonadales bacterium
GATCAAGTGCAAATGGCATCGCCTGAGCTACCCCGCTGAACAGTCACGTCAAACGATGCTCGATGCTGGCCTTGTGAGCGGTTATGCTGACACTCTCATCAGAGGTCTCTGGCCGAGTGAAGATGTCTTGCCGGCCGAGGAGAAAAAGAACCGCGGTCAAGCTCTTGAGATTGAACCCCTGAACTTCTAACTGGCTTAAATTTTGAGTGATAGATCAACAATGACTGCAAAAACACGCCTAGTATCGCGTCAAGCTTTCTTTTGCTTCGTTTCCTTTGTCGCCACAAAGAAAATGACGTTGCTGTCGGGCAACCCCGACGGTTTTCTGGTTGCAAATAACAGAAGAGTTTCTGTTCTAAAACCAAACCTAAAGTTTCACCTCGCGAAACCAGCTAACCCCACACAGTAAAAAGGTTTTATCGAATTACGTTTTTTCTGAAAATCTACGCTCCCCCGGTTGCCCCAGCCCCCAGAACCGCTTAGTATTAATACATACACAACGCTTCTTCCTCTTGATTGTTACAGGAGGCTGACATGGTAAATATTCAATCAATTTCCAGAAACGCTCAGATTCACCTGTGCCTGCTTTTTACAAGTCTTCTCCTGATTGTTATGCCGGTATTAAATAAAACCCCGAGCCAACATATTACTGATATGTCTGTTTTGGCTGCTGCAGAGTTTCTATTCCTTGTTGATACTGAAGAGTACGCAGAAAGCTGGGAGGTCTCGTCAGCAGCTTTACAGACAATGCTGACTCAGCAGGCGTGGAGTGAAAAGATCTCGGAGTTGCGCTCTTTTCTCGGTCCTGTTGTTGAGAGGGCACATCAGAACATTGCTTATACTGACGATGCTATTGATGTCCCCTCGGGTGAGTACGTGGTGATGACTTTTGTCTCGAAGTTCGAACTGAGAGAACGAGTCACTGAAACCATTACGCTTCTGCTCGGCAATAATAATCGATGGCAGGTGGTTGGCTATTTTCTCAGGTAGCTTTCCAGTCAGATTGTGTCAGAAGGTTTGGTAAGCCTGCATGAAGTTCTCTTCTCCCCTCTGCTCCAAGCAGGTTAGGGGCTCGCTTCGATGTGTCCTTGTCACTCATAAATTCTTGCCAAATAAACCGCAGCACTCTATAACTCTTTTATGCAATCAACTCCCCAGGAAACCGTCATTGTCCTTGACTTTGAAACCACTGGAATCTCTCCCGATTACGGTGACCGGGCTATTGAGATCGGTGCCGTAAAGATCAGGGGAGGGCAGATCCTGGAGCGTTTTCAGAGTTTGATGAACCCCGGCGTTCGCGTGAGCCAATTTATTGAAAACTACACCGGGATCACCAACCAGATGGTGCAGGAAGCTCCCGATGCTGCCGAGGTGATGCGGGAGTTTGCCGATTTTATTGGTGACGAGCCGCTGGTTGCACATAACGCTTCTTTTGACAGGCGTTTTCTGAATACTGAGTTTGATCTTATCGGTCAAGGGGCCAGGGATAATTTTGGCTGTTCCATGCTGATTTCTCGCAGGGTTTATCCCGATGCGCCTAACCATAAACTGGGAACCCTGGTGCGCTACAAGGATCTGCAGACTGATGGCACCTTTCACAGGGCGCTGGCTGATGCTGAAATGACAGCATATCTCTGGATGGCCATGGCTGAGGACTTGCGTTCCATTTACGGATTTGATCAGGTGTCCTTTGTTTTGATGCGCGATTTGGCAAAGGTCCCCAAGGCTCAGGTGGGTGCTTATCTTTTGAGGCTTTTGAACGCATAAGTGCCCTTTGGGTTTTTTGGAGATGAGATGTTTCTCTTTTTATTCAAGAAGGTTAAAGTCCCGCTCTTAATGTTGTGTGTTACTGTTTGTTTTGCTTTGGTTTGTTATGCCGAGGTTGTCAAACTTGGCTCCTGGAACGAAGCCACCATTGTACAAATCATTTCTTCTGCGCAGCAAATAGATACTCCTGGCGACGTCATCGTTGCACTCTCCGGTCATTTCAAAGGATCCCCGTATGCTGAGAACACTCTATTGGGAGGTCCCAACGAACCTGAAGAGTTAGTCCTTAACCTCTCTGAATTCGATTGCTTCACCTTCCTTGACGTCGTTGAGTCTTTGCGTCGTTCTTCGAGCTACGAAGATTTTGCCGACAACTTAAAAGCTGTTCGCTACTTTGACGACACAGTTTCTTATGAAAAGCGTAGACATTTTTTCAGCGATTGGGTTGTCGGCGATGATCTGATTGAGGATGTTACGGTAATGGTCGCGAAAGAAAGAGCTGTGTCCGTTAATAAAAACCTTAATCAAAAAGATGATAGTTCTCTCTGGTTGGCTGGTATTGACGTTGTGTCACGGCAGATTGACTACATCCCGACCTTGAACGTTGATGAAGCGGTCCTTTCTGCGCTGCGTCCCGGAGACTATATTGGCATATACAGCCCTCTTAGGGGGCTTGATGTCAGCCATACCGGAATCTTCGTCAAAGATAAGGGGAAAACCCTCATCCGTCATGCCTCGTCACGCAGCGAAACAAGTAAGGTCGTTGACGAAGATTTACTTCAATATCTTCAAGGCAAACCCGGCCTGATCGTTTATCGCGTCAAACCATGAGACATATTAAAGACCGTCCATACCTGCTGTTGACACTGGCCGTCCTCTTCTGGGCGGGGAATTTTATCCTGGGCAGAGCTTTTCATACGGAGATTCCACCCATCGCACTGGCTTTCTGGCGCTGGGTTGGTGCCGCAATACTTGTCACCTGGCCTGCGCTACCTCATTTGCGCCGAGATCGTCAAGCGCTGATCAATGCATGGCCTGCTGTCCTCCTCCTTTCACTCCTTGGCATAGCTGCGTTCAATACCCTCGCATACAGCGGGTTGCAATACACCCAGGCGATCAATGCCTTTCTGCTGCAATCAATGATGCCGGTCCTGATTGTGCTCTTCTCCTTTTTGATCTTCCGTGAGAAGGTTACGCGCCTGCAAAGCCTTGGCATTCTGGTTTCACTCTGTGGGGCCGTGTTGATTACCGCCCGGGGCGATTTCGATAGGCTGCTATCTTTATCCTTCAATCGTGGCGACCTCCTGGTCTTTACTGCAATCGCCTGTTATGCGGGTTACTCGGTCATGTTGCGGAAACGCCCGCGTGCTCATCCCCTGGCTTTTATCGCGACAACCTTCTGGCTTGGTTCAATCTTCCTTGTGCCTCTCTACCTCTGGGAGACTTTCACGGTAGCCAGCCTGGAGCTCACCCCCTCAACGCTGTTGGTGCTCGCTTACGTCATGGTTTTCCCTTCAATCGTTTCTTACCTTTGCTTCAATCGTGGGGTTGAGCTGGTAGGAGCTAATCGTGCGGGCCTCTTTATTCACCTGATGCCAGTGTTTGGCGGGTTGATGGCCGTTACTTTCCTCGGTGAAGTTTTCGGCTGGTATCACGGTGTTGGAATCGTTCTGATTGGACTGGGTATCTATCTGGCAACACGCAAGAAAGCCTCTGCCGTCGCCAGTTAACGCCGTAGCAGAGAGAAAACCAATGCATTCTGACTTCGAAGCTTGTATAAATATAAAATCTTTTTCTGCGATTAAATCGTCCACCTATAAATAGCAAGGGTTCTTATGAAGAAACACGACACGATTTTGATGTATGGCTTGTCCGGAATCAGCATTATCAGCTCTTTCCTCTTCGTCATGTATGGCATGAACATCATCCTCTCCGATAGTCCTGCTCAAGGCTTAATGGTGTTCGCCTATGTTACGACAGCCTACGGCCTCGCCAATGTTACTATTTTAAGCCTTGCGTGGAGTAGCCGGGAGAAATGGGCCAGCACGGCGAATAAGTTTATCGCCCTTTGCTACCTGGGTGTCTTCGTTATGGATATGCTCAATAAAGGCATGAAGAGCCATCTCGGCACGGTCGGTATCCTGGTTGTTGCAGTCATTCTGCTTGCAAACTGGTTCGCAATCACAAAAGTCATTGAACGTGACTGAGTGCGGGCTGCTTTGTCTGTCTTATCGTTAGTGTCTTGCTTGACATTCCCTGTTAGCTTGAGAATATGAAGTAAAGGTTATTTTAAGCTTTCTCCAAGGAGATTCCTGCTATGCCTATTATTCCTGGTTACACTCCTCCTGATTTTACCGCGCCACACCTGGTTAACGCTCCTGTTGTAACGGTTGAGGTTGCGACGGCTGACGGTGTCGTGCCGAGAAATTTTCATGGCACGTCAAACCACCCTGAGTATGTTCACCTGGGTGACGGGAACTGGGTGCTCGCTTCGGAAAGCCGCATGGATGCGGTGATGGTTCTGGATGGGGTCTCTGTTGATGTCGTCGAGGCTCGTCGGGTTCGCAAGGGTGATCAGGTGGTCGTTGGTCGGACCGAAAATGGAGAAGAGGGGATTTACGTTCATGTCGAGGGCTTTCAGCCCCCGTCTAAAGAAAGCGAAGATAAGTTCACCTTCCGTACTCGTGGTACTCGAGAGACGCCTTTTTCCCGTCATTACGATAACTTGTACGACGTGCTTCGTCATGACCGTGACCATGGTCACATAGTCTGGGTGCTTGGTCCGGCTGTTGCCTTTGACAAGGACAGCCGTGATGCCATGCAGGGCCTCGTCGAAAATGGTTACTGCCACGGCCTCCTAGCGGGCAACGCTCTGGCCACTCATGACCTCGAGGCGGCCTTTTTCCAGACAGGGCTGGGGCAGGACATCTATTCGCAAACCCTGCGACCTCTTGGTCATTATAACCACCTCGATATCATCAACGAAGTGCGCAGCCGAGGCTCGATCTCCAAAACCATTGAAGAACTGGATTTAAAGGACGGCATTATTTATGCCTGTGAAAAACATGATGTGCCTTATGTCCTGGCAGGCTCCATTCGTGATGATGGACCTCTCCCCGAGGTGATCTCAGACGTTTACAAGGCACAGGATGCCATGCGTGAGCATGCCAGAAAGGCGACGACCGTGGTCGCTCTCGCAACGCAACTTCATTCGATCGCTTTCGGTAATATGGTTCCAAGTTACCGGGTCGCTGAAGATGGTAACGTGCGCCCGGTGTTCTTCTATATCGTTGACATGTCCGAGTTCAGTGCCGACAAATTGGCAAACCGCGGCTCTGCGCAAGCCGTTGCAATCCTGACCAATGCCCAGGATTTCATGGTCAACCTGTGGAACAATCTTAAAGAGTGAAGCAGGTGGAGTGAGGTGAGTTTATGAAAAAGACTGTGCAGATTATTGGTGTGCCCGTCGACCTTGGCCAGTCGCATCGTGGCGTCGATCTGGGCCCAGGAGCATTGCGCTATGCTGGGCTCGCTGCCCGACTGGAAAAGCTTGGTTACGAAGTCCATGACTCGGGCAACCTCAAGGTCCCGGTGCGTGAATCACTGAATCACGAACGTCAGAGCAATTATCTTCCCTCTATGCGACAAATTTGCGAGGAGGCCTGTGCCGCAGGTCAGCTGGCTGTTGCCAATGGTTATATCCCTATCTTCCTCGGTGGGGACCATTCAATCGCGGTTGGTACCATCTCCGGTGTCACACAGGAGGAACCCTGTGGAGTCCTCTGGGTTGACGCTCATGGCGACTTCAATACCATGGCGACCTCAAGCTCTGGCAACATCCACGGCATGTCCTTGGCATTATTACTTGGTCATGGTTACCCGGATCTTGTCGATGTCGGCCGGCCAGGAGCGAGCCTCTTACCTGAAGATGTTGTAATGATCGGTGTACGCGACCTTGATGCAAAGGAGCGTGATAGTTTACGTGAAAGCGGCATTACTGTTTACACAATGCGTGATATTGATGAACGGGGAATGTGGAAAATTGCCGGTGAAGCTCTCGAACGGTTAAGTCACCGCAAGCGTTTGCATGTCAGCCTGGACATTGACGCGCTGGATCCTCAGGCGTCGCCCGGTGCCGGAACACTGGTACCCGGAGGTTTAACCTATCGCGAGGCCCAACTGTTGATGGAGATAGTGGCAGACTCCAGGCGCCTGAGTTCGCTCGACATCGTCGAGATCAATCCTATCCTCGATAACCTTAATAAAACAGCTATCTGTGCGGTTGAATTGACAGCATCACTCTTTGGTAAGCGGATTATCTGATCTGTTTTTTTACGCCAGAGGAATGACGTAGAAAAGTACTGCAAAGAAGTGCAGGATGCTGCCCAGCAAGACAAAGCCGTGCCAGATGGCATGATGGTAACGTAAACTTTTCCAGAGATAGAAAATCACCCCGGACGTGTAAGCCAATCCACCTAATAAAAGTAAGATCAGCCCCCCTGTGGCAACGGAGTCGAGCATCGGTTTGATTGCAACGACTACCACCCATCCCATCCCGATATAGAGCGACAGGGAAATGCCCTGCCAGCGCCGCAAGAGCGATACCTGGAAAAGAACTCCCAACAGAGCTAATGTCCAGACGACACCAAAGAGAGTCCACCCCCAAACTCCGCGTAGGTTGACAAGCATGAAGGGCGTATAGGTTCCTGCAATCAAAAGAAAAATCGCTGAATGATCAAGAACACGCATGATGCTTTTTGCACGGGGAATCTGGATGCTGTGATAAAGGGTGGAGAATGCGTACTGCAGAATTAAGGTCGTCGCAAAGATACTGCAACTGACCAGGTGCCAGGTGTTGCCCAATCGACTGGCGAAGCCAATTAGTACGGCCATGCCAGTTATCGCAAGCAGTAGCCCGACACCATGGGTAATACTATTGGCTATTTCTTCGCCAACGCTGTAGCGAGGGATCTCTTGTTCGGTTCGCATTATTTGTCTCCACTATCTTTGCGGGTTCAATGCTGATCCTATGTCCTTTATTATGCCTTGATCCCAACAGTCAGAAGGTAAAACTTTTGTAACGACCGCTAACGTGAGGGCTGTTGGCGTTGCCATTGAACCATTAACTCAATTTGCCAAATAAATTCATATTGTTGTAGATTGTTCGTGTTAATTTTGTGCGAGTTAGACTATCCAACCATCTTTCGCCACAGAGTCATAGAGGTCACGGAGACAAACAAAGCTTCTCGATGCTGTCTCTGCGACCTCTGTGACTCGAGTGGGAGAATCGAACGGGTGGAGAAAATGTTGACACTATTAACGAACCAAACTTCGGGGAGTAAGGCCCGTCTTTTTTCGGGCTTATAACCCAAATAAATGTTGTAAGTGATGAGAAAGCCCGCAAAGAAAACCACTTCAAAAACAGAGAATAGTCACCCTTTGCGTCTTTCTTGGCTTTTCTTAGCGTCTTTGCGTTGGTCTTTTGATTTCAGTATTACTATTTTGGTGTAAAGA
>JAAXQF010000245.1 GCA_012974435.1 Desulfuromonadales bacterium
GGCTGATAGTAACCGTTACGACTCGCTGGAGGAGTCCTGGAGCAAGGGTGTGATTAACTACCCGGTCGGTGAAGGCAGCGTCACCATCCGCATCGAGGATCAGGACGGCAAGCTGTCCCTCAACAGCATGGTTAACGGGAATAATCCGCAAACCATCATGACCGACCGCTTTTACCGTCTGCTGGTTGTCATGGGACTGGACAGGCTGGCAGACCCGGCAGAATTGACAGCGGCCCTGATTGACTGGATAGACACCGGCAATGATCCCTACACGGAGATTCACACTGACGGACAGAGTTTGCCGGTCTCGGGCGCAGAAGACATCTACTATCAGAGTCAGGCCCAACCCTACAAAAGCAAGAATGGTCCGCTCGAGACGCTGCAGGAACTCTCACTGATCAAGGGCTTCACACCTGAGATCGTTAGGCAGATCAGCCCGCATCTGGCCGTCAATGGCTCGGTTGCAGTTAATATTAATACCGCCAGCGCCGAGGTGTTGATGGCCCTCGACCTCCAGATCAGTGATGATACGGCCCAGGCCATTGTTGACTATCGCAAGACGAAGCCGATCAAGAGTATCGCCCAGCTCGAGGAAAGCCTCGCGCCGGAGATCTACATAGTTTTAAAGACTCTTGCCAACCAGGACCAGTTGGCTACGGCCAGCCGAACTTACCGAATTGAATCATCCGCCCAGGTCAATGATGGCAGCCGTCGTTTGATGGCGGAGGTTGACAAGAAAAGCAACAAACTGCTTTTTTTTAAGGTGAATTAATGTCATGAGCAAACGATTAATCGGGATAGAAATCGGCAAAAGCACTCTTCGCATAGCCATCATTAATCAGGTGAAGGGACAGGTCTCTGTTGTTTCCCTACAGGAAGTAGGCTACGCGGATTCGGGAGAACTGACTGCCCATCTTAAGGAAATTTTGGCCGGCGAGTTTAGCTTTGGCGATCAACTGGTGACCAGTCTTCCTGCCCGGGATGCTTACGTGCGCCGGTTGGAGTTCCCCTTCCAGGATGACAAGAAAATCACCTCAGCGATCCCTTTTTCACTCTCCGCTCAGCTACCGGTTGCAATCGAAAATTGTGCCACAGCGATACAAAAGGCTCAACCGTCCGACAAGGGTGCAGTGGTGACGGCGGCAGCGGTTCCCATCGAGACGTTCCAGTCTCTGTTGAGTGTTTTTGAGGAGGCTGACGTACCGCTGCACCTGGTCGATCTGGCGCCGTTCAGCTACGTAGCCGGAGTAGGCGAACAGGTCGGTAGAGGTCTGCTGATTTGCGTCACCGACCAGGAGACGACCATCTCACTGGTGCAAAACGGCTGCCTGGTGGATTACCGTATTCTGGCGGCGATTGAGAAACCCGCCAAAATGGTCCAAATTCAGCAATTACTCAGGGAAATCCGAATTCTGAAGCAGATCTCCGAAGAAGGTGACCTTAACCTTTGCCTGATGGGCGAAGGGAGCACTCCCGAACTGGCAGAAGCTCTGCAGTCCTCTGGTCTTGAAGTTGAAATCCTCTCTCTTGAACTCAGTGGGCAGATGGTAGACGACTCTTTTTTACCAGCAGTAGCCTTGGCGCTGCGTGCAAGGGCTGACAAGCATGATAAATCATTCAATTTCCGCCGCGGTCAATTTGCTTTAAAGGGAGAATGGGCCAACCTGAAACGCAAGCTGGTCCTCCTGGCGACGTTGCTCGGTATGTCGATTCTTATACTGATCGGTTCAATGACTTTCAAGTACGTCGACAATGCCGGTCGCGCTGAGAAACTGCAGACAGAGATGGTTAACGTTTACCGGTCGTTGTTCCCCGAAGCCACAATCATTGTTGATGTTCCGTTGCAGCTCAAGAGCGCGATCGTCAGCCTGCAGGAGAAAGGCAGTCTGATCACCGCAGGGAAGTCTTCGACTCTTGCCGTGCTTAAAGAGCTCTCCACCCTGCCCGGTCTGGTCACAGTTGAATTTCAGGAACTGGTCCTGAGCACCGAAGAGCTCAAACTGACGGGCTGGACGGCATCGTTCGAAGCGGTCAATCAGATGGCCAAGGTGCTTGGTAAGTCACCACTATTTACCAAGATCCAGGTCACTGATGCAAAAATGAGCCTTGACGGCAGCCGAATTGACTTCCGCCTGTTGCTTTCACTTGCCAATCCGGGGGCCGAACAATGATCAGTCAATTGAACCAGAGAGAACGAATTTTCGTGATAGTCGGGGGAGTTTCTCTCATTCTGGCCCTGCTCTACTTTGCAATCGTGGCACCTTACCGTAGCGCGCTGAATCGACTCGACAGCCAGATCGCAACACGCAGCGGGCAATTGCAGGAGGTCAAAGCTCTACAAGCGAGATACCTTGAGCTTAAGCAACAGAGGCTCCAAATGGAAAGACTCCTGGATACACGGCAGGATTTCTCCGCTCTCACATTCATCGAGAACCTGGTCGAGCGAACGGCCGGCCGGGAGAATCTCTTGTCCATGCGCCCCCAGACGCCAGAGACCCGCAACGAATTCATTATCGATTCGATCGAGATCAAACTCGAAAGGTTATCCCTCAAACAGGTTCTCGAATTGCTTTTAGCTATTGAAGAGGCGGCGACGCCCATGCAGGTCAAAAATCTCCACATCAAGCAGCGCTTTGATGACCGGGCCCTGCTTGATGCAACCATGACGATCACAGCACTGCGGAGAGTGACATGAGCGTCCCTAAATTGCCGCGCCAAGCGAGAGGGCCCGTTGCCTCCTGGCGAAAATCAAGCTTCTTCCTGTTGGCAGGGGCCGGCCTGCTGCTGCTGGGCATGCTGACAGGGTTCTACCTCTTCTTCCCATCAGAAACCCTGAGGCAGCGCATCATCCAGGAAATAGAGGCGCGTGCCGGGGTTGCCGTACAATCCGTGCAGATAGAGCAGGTCAGCCTTTACCCGCTGCTGAACCTTGATGCCAGAGGGATCGAGCTGGGCTTGACTGGGCTGCCCCGACCCTTGCCGATCGAGGCGTTGAGCATCGCACCGCAATGGTCAACCCTGTTCTCCGCTGATCCTGGAGTGCTGGTGCAGGGCAGCCTTATGAACGGGACGATCACTGCAGGTTTACTGAGAAGCGGCGCAATCAACGCCCATGCGACAGGTCTGCGTTTCGACCTGCCGATACAAAAGCCCCTGCCTTTCAATGTCACGGGAACTCTCAGCGAAGCGGCCTTTGATGGTGGCGTCAGGCTCAACACGGAGGCCAAAACCCAACTGTTGTTGCGGCTGGCTGACGTCAACGTGCTTGGACTGGAGTTGCTCAAAGCCGACGGCAGCAGGCTCGCTCTCGGTGAAATCACCCTGCAGGTCGAGGGCCAAGGCCGGTCCATGAAGGTCAAGACGCTGTCTGCCAAGGGGGGGGACCTCGATGTCAGCGGCAACGGAACCCTTTTGATCGGCCGCACCACGACCAGCAGCCGGATCAAGCTTGCGCTGCAGGTGCGTCCCGGCGCGAATGCCGATCCGTCCATCACCTCTCTGCTTGACATCTTCGGCAAACCGGATGCAGACGGCCGTTATCCTTTGCAAGTCACCGGCACCCTGGGCAAGCCAATCTTGAAATCAGGAGGTTAAAATGTTTCCACGTATTTTGCTCTGTGCAACGCTCGTTATGACAACCGTGGCCCTGCCTGCGTGGGGGGTGGAACTCACCCCGTTTTCGGTCCGCAATTTCTCGCCTGCCGCATTGGTCAAGGGACTGCCTGTTGCCGAATCGGCTCGTGTGAACCAGCCAGGCCAGTTCTCGACACGGCTGGGCTTCGATATTTCCAATATCGCCACTGATGACCATAAGAATGGCGAGGATATTGTGCTTGATGGCGAGACTTATGTGGCAAACCTGGGTTTACGCTACGGGCTTTCCGAACAGCTGCAGGTCGGAATCGACCTGCCGTGGGTCTGGCAGAGCAAGGGTTTTCTCGACGGATTCATAGAGGACTTCCATGATTTGATCGGTGTGACCAATGGTGATCGCAATAACATGTCAAAGGATAATATCAACTATGCCTATACGTCCGGTGATGGCGATGACTTTCAGCTCGACAACGAAACCAATGGCATTGGCGATATCCGTTTGCTCGCGACCTGGCAGTGGCATGACACTGAAGAGACTGTCGCGAGTCTGCAGGCCTCAATCAAGGCGCCGACCGGCGATGCGGACAAATTCACCGGCAGCGGCGGTTGGGACGTCTCCTTGGCGCTCTCGGCACAACAGGATTTTCCCCTTGAAAAGGGCAGTGTTTCGCTCTGGGGCGGTCTCGGCGGCAGCTGGCTGGATGATGGCGATGTGCTGAAGGATCGAGTGGAGAACTGGGCTGCCAGCGGCTGGTTGGGTGCCGGGTGGAGCCCCTTGGATTGGCTCGGCCTCAAGCTGCAGCTCGACAGCCATAGCGCGCTTTACGACAGCGAGCTCGATGAGCTAGGAACCCCGGCATTAATTCTGACCATGGGCGGCACGCTTGGACTCGGTGAACGGACCTCACTGGACATCGGGGTCGGTGAAGATCTTTCCGTAAATGCTTCATCGGATGTCACATTTCATTTTCAACTTGCACACAAATTTTGAATCCGCGCGTAAACTTAATGTAGTTAGGAAATGGGTCATATCCCCCGAAGCTTGCTGCGAAGGTGTTCATCGAGATATTGACTGACTGTTCCAGAAGCAAAGAGCCAATCAGTTACTCACGGTCAAACGTCGGCAGATGCCTTTGTCAATTGGGGGGATTCGCGTAACGGGTACATTTTTTTCTTCGCCAATGCCAGATAATTACCACAAAGGATCAACAGAATCCCGCAAACCCCAGACAGCGACCAATGGTAATCCTCCCAGATTGTTGAGAGGGCAAGAGCGACGACTGGAAAGAGTAACGTAGCGTAAGCTGCACGGCCGGGGCCAATCCGCCCCACCAGGCTGAGGTAGCACCCGAAGGCGATCACTGAGCCGAACAAGGCCAGGTAAGCCAGTGAGAGAAGATAAGGTGCCGTGAGGTCAATGGTTATAGGAGCTCCAGAGACCATAACAACCAGAACCATACAGAGCGAACCATAGGCCATACCGTAAGCATTGGTCTGTACAACTGGCAGTTTACGGTGCTGATTGCGAGCCGAGATGATGTTGCCCAGCGAGGCCAGGTAGGTTGCAGCAAAGCTGAGCAGCATGCCGACAATAACCGGCCCGGAGAAGTTGACTGCTGCCATCTCTGGCCAAAACAGAAGAACGAGTCCAAACATCCCCAACGCCCCACCAAAGAGGACCTTCAGCTCAATTGTGGTCCCCAGGAACAAGCGTCCATTCAAAAGATTCATAACAACAATCGTGGAGAATACGACCGCTGCCAAGCCACTGGTGATCTGCAACTCAGCCAGGTAGAAAAGCAAGTAATTGAAAGCAAAGAGAAAAACGCCCTGCATGGCGATATAGAGATGGTCGCCTTTTGAGAAGCGCATAGGCAGACGACGGAACAGGCACCAGACAAAAAGGATCAAAGCGGCCAGAGCAAAACGATAAGCAACCGAGAGCGCCGGTTCAACGTTGCCGAGTTGAAACTTGATTCCCAACCAGGTGGAACCCCAGATTAGAATCGTAACGGTATAAAAAAGCAGATTGGCCATAAATGAGAGTTACCTTGAAGATGAGTTGAGCTGTTCCGCTGCAAGCTTGCCAAGAGTGTCAATAGCGACTTCAACGGCGGGAGCCCAACTGGCCGCGTTGAGACGGATACAGTTACGATATTTACCATCAACCGAGAAGATCGAACCGGGGGCAATGGCGACACCATGACTCTTGGCCTTTTTATAGAGCAAAATCGAATCCACCCCTTCTGGCATCTCTACCCAAAGCACAAAGCCCCCCTGGGGACGAGAAACCCTTGTCCCTTCTGGAAACGCCCGACCGATAGCATCACCCATCTGGGCCGCTTGTCGCGCGTAAACCCTGCGAATCGAGCGAAGATGGTGATCGTAACCTCCATTGGCAAGGAATTCGGCAATAGCCAACTGCGGAGGGCTTGCACAAGCAACACTGCCGAGCATCTTGCCGCGCTCGATCTGTTTCTGGTAACGTCCTGCGGCAATCCAGCCAACCCGATAACCGGGAGCGACCGTCTTACTGAAGGACGAGCATAACAGCACGTTACCGGTTTTATCGTAGGCTTTTGCAACCGAAGGTCGATCATCTGAGTATGACAAATCACCATAGATATCATCTTCGATCAAGGGAACCTGGTGGCCATCCAGCAACTGCACCAGCCGCTGCTTATCTTCATCAGACATTTTGCTGCCTAAAGGATTGTTGAAATTGGAAAGAACAATACAAGCCTTTACCTCTCCGGCATTGCGTTCGAGGGCGTACTCAAGCGCCTCCAGACTGATACCTCCACGCGGAGAGGCAGGAATCTCCAATGCCTTTAAGCCAAGATCTTCGATCATCTGCAGGAAATTAAAATAGACAGGGGTTTCTATCGCAACCGCATCACCCGGCTTGCAGAGAGTACGCAGCGACAGGACAACAGCCTCAACACAACCCGAGGTAATGACGATCTGATCGGGACTGAGAGTGCAACCGGAAAGCAGCAAACGTTGAGCAACCTGTTTACGTAAGCGCAGGTTACCTGGAGGCAAATCGTAAGAAACAGCCTGAGTCGGGAAGCGACGGATCTCTCGGGCCAACATGCGATGCAGCTTTTCAACCGGGAGCAGGTCAATGTTGGGAACGGCAATGCCAAGCTGTAAGAGGTTCTGATCATGAAAATCCATCATGACCTCTTGGTAGACCTTGGACAGGCTGACTTCGGCAGGATTGATATCAGGACGGTCAACCACCGGTTCAGCAGGCAGTTCAGGGAGCCTGGCGCGTACGTAATAGCCGGACTGGGGGCGGGCTTCCAGCAATCGGCGGTCTTCAAGGAGGCTATAAGCCTCTTTAACGGTGTTGATGCTGACTTGCATCTGTTTGCTGAGGTTACGTATCGACGGCACCTTATCACCAGGACGCAAGGTACCCTTCTCGATCAGGAAGCTGATCTTGCCGGCAACTTTCTCATAGAGAGGAAGCCTTTCATCAAACTGTCCGTTCATCTCAAGCATGACATCCTCCTTATGCATAAATCTTTGTAACAATTTATCTTTGATCACGACAGGTACAGTTGCGTTGTTCCGCAATAGACACAGTTCTCAACAAACCTATCTGTGTCGGTCACAATTGTAAAGGATTGTATCTGGCACCAAAAAAAATAATGGGTTCTAATATGTCTTAAGG
>JAAXQF010000449.1 GCA_012974435.1 Desulfuromonadales bacterium
AGAAAGCAACCTGAGCAGTTCGACGCCGGTGTAACCACTCGCACCAATAACAGCAATCCGATGCATATCAACTCCTTACTTAATTGTCCACTCGCTGGATTATGTTCGATAGCAGCCAGCTCATTGATAGTCCGACGGGCTGCTAGAAACGGAAAAAGGGAAACCCGCAGGGTTTCCCTTTCAACCAAATATCCCATCGACCCTGAGGGCCGTAAGGTATTAACGCTTGGAGAACTGGAAGCTACGGCGTGCACCGCGTCGACCGTACTTCTTACGTTCCTTGATACGACTGTCGCGGGTAATAAAACCAGCTTTTTTCAGCGAATCACGAAGCTCCGGATCAATTTCGAGCAGAGCCTTGGTGATGCCGTGCTTGATAGCTCCAGCCTGACCGGAAGGACCACCACCACAAACGTTAACGGAAATATCAAACTTACCGCTATTCTCGGTCAGTTCGAGAGGCTGACGCACAACCATTTTAGAGGTCGGGCGGCCGAAGTACTCGTCGATAGTCCGCTTGTTAATGATGATCTCACCTGTACCCGGCGTCATCCTGACACGGGCAATAGATGTTTTCCTTTTACCGGTGGCGTAAAATTTCTGTTCGGCCATCGTCTATTTCTCCTGAATTCCCTTAAACCTGAAGTTCTTTGGGTTGCTGTGCCTGATGCGGATGATCGGCACCGCAGTAGACTTTAAGTTTTTTAAACATCTGACGTCCGAGCTTGTTCTTTGGCAACATCCCCTTGACCGCTTTACGGATCAGCTCTTCGGGTGTTTTCTCAAGCATTTTACCAGCAGAGATTGAAGTCAGGCCACCAGTGTAACCACTGTGGCGATGATACATCTTCTGGCTGAGCTTGTTACCGGTCAAACGCACCTTTTCTGCATTGAGAACAATGACAAAGTCACCAGTATCAACGCTCGGCGTATAAATGGCCTTGTGCTTGCCGCGCAGGACCTTTGCAATTTCTGTAGCCGTACGGCCCAGGACTTTATCTTCCAAATCAACAATATACCAGTCTTTCTGGAGATCTTCATTTTTTGCTACTGGAGTACTCATTTCTATCCTCTCTAGATCAGTTCTGTAAGTTAACGGGGCTCACAGAAACTCGAAATTTAGTCAAAAGGCCTGATGATGTCAAGCTTTTTCTCCATTTAGACAACACTTAATTCAGACCAGGCAACAGAGACCATCAATCAGTTAATTCGGCACGAATGAATGGTCTTTCGTAATCCTGCTGCAAAGCGCAGATAACAGCTTGATTGCACCCTCCAGGTCGGCCCAGTCAAGAACCTCGACCGGAGTGTGCATATAGCGCAGCGGGATGCTGATCAACGCCGTCGCCACGCCACCATGCACCAACTGCATGACATTTGCGTCCGTTCCCGTAGCACGAGGGATACCCATGATCTGGCAGGGGATATTATCTTCCTCTGCCGTCTTTTTGAGGAGGTCGAAAAGCACCGGATTGATATTAGGTCCTCGCGCAATCACGGGACCCTTACCGAGGCTTACCTCGCCAAGATCCTTATGATCTGCTCCGGGGTAATCGCTGGCAAAGCCGACTTCGACGGCAATACCGATATCAGGCTGTACGCCATAAGCACTGGTTGCTCCGCCGCGCAAGCCAACCTCTTCCTGAACGGTTGAGACACCGTGCAGATCAACCGTCATGCGATTCTGACGACGCACTTCCCTGAGCACCTGGGCAACAATGAAAGCACCCATCTTGTCATCGAGGGCGCGCGAGGTCAGTCGCGTCCCCTGTAAGCGCTCCACGCCAACACGAAAGGTGACCGGATCACCAATAGACACCAGCTTGGCGGCTTCGTCTTTATTACTGCAGCCGATATCAATAAACTGGCTCTTGAAGGGAACAACCTTGTCGCGGTCCTTCGCCTCAATCTGGTGAATCGGTCTTTTACCGACCACACCGGCGAGCGGTCCGTCAGTCGCGTGGATCGTAACCCGCTGTCCCGGTACCAGGTGCGCATCAACACCACCAATAGGAGCGAAAAAAAGAAAACCCTGATCATCGACATATTTGACCATGAAGCCTATTTCATCGCAGTGGCCTGCGAGCATCAAACGCGGGGAACCTTCAGGACCCTTGACATGCGCCACGACGTTACCCATCACATCGGTACGGACATCATCGGCAACATCAGCAAGAGCCTTACGAATGACCCGTTGTGCCGGTTGCTCAAAGCCGGACGGGCTCGGCGCTTCTATCAGCTCTTTGAAAAACTTAAAATCCTGATCATCCATTCAAGTCACCCTTCTATCCTTGTTCCACCAATTCCCCCAACAGGGAATTGCGAAAAGCCTTCGTGATTTTTACCGAGACCAACTTACCGGCAAGTTCAGCAGGACCGGAAAAATTAACAATACGATTCCAGGTGGAACGACCGAACATCTGCCCTTCCCCAATCTTGCTTTCGCCCTCAACGAGGACTTCCTGAATTGTACCGACATCGGCCTCCCAGACCTGACGACTGATCTCCTGCTGCAGTTCAAGCATACGGTTAAATTGCTCGTGCTTGACCTCTGCGGGCATATCATCGGCCATGTCTGCGGCAGTTGTACCGCGACGTGGCGAGTAAATAAAAGAATAGATCTCCGTAAATCGAACTTTCTCGAGCAGTGACATCGTCTCGGCGAAATCATCTTCGGTCTCACCGGGGAAACCGACGATAATATCTGAGGAAAGACGAATCTCCGGACACACGTGCTTCAGACGCTCAACAATCTCCAGATATCTTCCCCTCGTATAGCCGCGGTTCATGGCTTTGAGAATATTATCAGAACCGCATTGCACAGGAAGATGAAGATGTTTGCAGAGCTTGCCGAGGCGACCGAAACAATCGATCAAATCATCGGAGAGATCTTTCGGATGCGAGGTGGTAAAACGAATTCGATCGATCCCCTCAACCGCGTTGACCTGTTCGAGGAGTTCGGCAAAGCTGAGCTCGCCCTCCTCCTTGAGACCGTAAGAATTGACATTCTGTCCTATCAGAGTGATCTCGCGCACACCCTGTGCGGCCAGTTCACAGATCTCTTCAAGGATCTCGGCGCTGGGACGACTGATTTCACGGCCACGCACATAGGGGACGACGCAATAGCTACAGAAGTTATCACAGCCCTGCATCACCGTTACAAAACGGGTATAGGCTTCCTGACCTGTTCGAGACGGGAAAAGCTGCAATCGGGTTTCACGGTCGAGGAACTCGGTCTCTTCGCAACGCACATGATTCTCAGCAACCTGCTGCACCATCTCCGGGAGACGATGGACGTTGTGGGTGCCGAAAACCAGGTCCAGGTAAGAGAACTCTTCCAGCAGCTGCTTACCCTCCTGCTGGGCGATGCAGCCGCCCATACCAAGGATCAGGTCAGGCTTGCGCTCTTTCATCGGCTTGAAGCGTCCCAGGTGACCGTAAGCTTTACGTACAGCTTTATCGCGTACAGCACAGGTGTTGAGCAGAATCAGATCAGCCTGCTCCGGTTCTTCGACCTGGTGATAACCGATTTCATCGAGCAGGCCGACAATCCGCTCCGAGTCGACGACGTTCATCTGGCAACCAAAAGTTTCCAGGTAAAAAGCTTTATCGTTCATAGAAGGATATCCATAAGTTTCATTTTTGCTCTAACAAACCGTTGAGCTGCCAGAGGCTAACCAAAAAGATTTTCAAAAGCAACATGTTAAGGAATAGCTCGGTTAGCGCAGCTATGAGTTGGCCTCTTCAGCCTGATTCTTTGTATCTGGTTCTGGAGAAGCTCCAACCGGAGTCGTAACAGGCTCGATCGCTTTTTCCAGAAGGTCCGTCGCTTTGCGAGGATGTTCCAGGCAGTGAAGAACCAACTGTTTTTCCTTACCCTGGTAAACACGCAAGGTGCCAAGCTCTTCGCCCTGATGATGCAGGCTGAAATAGGTAACCTCCTCAAGCTTCATTTCGTCAGTATGCAGCCGCCAAAGCCCACGCTGTGACAGCAGGCGTCGATCTGTGATCGCATAATAGACCCGGTTCCACTCCAGGCGAGCCTGAAGAAGGTGTCCGATACTGAAGTAGAGGCCCAGAAAAACAAATGGCAGGGGTAACCAAACCAGCCAGGGGATCTCATATTCATCAGACAGAGAAAAGCCGAGGACCTGCCAATAAGTGCAAATCGCCAGGAAAATGAAGCCAAAGATCGAGTGCTTCCAGTGTCTGAAGGTGTAACAACGTGGAGCAGGACGCCCCTCCCAACAGACCTCTTCTCCAACATCCAGAACCAGATCCTGTTTCATTGTCCACCTGTCGCTTGCGCCAGACGACTGGCGGAAGAACGTCCGAGTTTACTGTCTGGGTCAGCTTCAACGATAATCGTGTAAAGCGCCATGGCCTCCTTGAGGTCGCCGCTTTTCTCCCTGACTTCGGCCAGCAGGAAAAGGTTCTCGGTGACCGGCAGCAGCGAAACACTCTCTGCGAGCTCCTGACTGGCCTGACGTAGATGCCCTTTTTTCAGGTAAAGGTAACCCAACCCCATCCGGCTACGGTAATAGTCCGGTTGCAACTTAACGGCCTTTTGCAAATGCAGACGAGCCGACTGAAGTTGTCCGGCTCGCAGATAAGCCATCCCCAGAGCTCTTAAAATACGTGGCTCATCGGGTGTCGCTGTCGCCGCTTGCAGATAAGTTGCGATCGACCGCGCTTCGTCACCCTGCTTCTCAAAATCCCGTGCCTTGCTAAGAAGCTCGTAACCAGGCCGCAATATCGCGAGTCGCTTGACCGAATCAGGCAACCTTGTGACTCCTGACTTGCCAGTACTGGCAGCACGGCTTAACGCCAGACATTCTTCCTCACAGGCTGCATCCTTGAAAAGACGAGCCAGGCGAATGTCCGCAGCATCAGGGTCGTACTTGGAATCATGACCTGCAAGCTGTGCGGTCATCGCTTCGTTCATCTCCCGCGTTGCGTGATCTTCATAGACATTCGCGGCAAGCGCTACACCCTTTTCGAGCAGAGAGCTCAGCTCATCGTCGCTGGTGATCTCTGCCAGAAGACCTCGAGTTAAGACAAGGTGTCCGCCAGGCAAAGGATAAAGAGCCGGAGAGCTCAGGTCTGCGACCGTGAGCTTGCAACGACCCTTTCTCTGGGATTGATCAAGGCATGCACGCTTTAAAGCTGTTGTCAGGGAGAGGTCATGATAAGGGCCGCCAAGCATCTGCAGCAGTCTCGTTTCTATAACCTCACCCAAGCGGCCCTTCTCGGCAGAGGTCAAGGTCAAGGGCTCTGCAGGAATATGATGGACTAAACCAGCGCAGCCAGCAATCAAGAGCAAGGAAGCGCCCAGACCGACAAGACACAGAATATTTTTAAAACCAACAATCGTCATCAATTCAATCCAGCAGTGTTATTGAGGAAGAGCATCTTAGGCCATGCTCGCAAATCAGACAAGTCCAAGTCAAACGACTGGCAAATTTCCCCGAAACGGCTATGATTTTCAGGGAAGTGATTAGACTATCAGAAAAAAGCTGCTTGCATTTCCCCGCCAAGAGACTATCATGTGCGGCTGCCCAAACAACTTCAGACGAATATGTATATAAATAAAAGGTATCGATCATGACACGTCACTTACGCAACATCGCAATTATCGCTCACGTCGACCACGGCAAAACCACTCTGGTTGATGCGATGCTTAAACAATCAGGGGTTTTCCGCGAGAACCAGGTGATCACCGAACGGGTGATGGACAGCAACGATCTGGAAAAGGAACGCGGCATCACGATCCTCTCCAAAAACCTGTCGATTCATCATAACGACATCAAAATCAACATCGTCGACACTCCGGGCCACGCCGACTTCGGTGGTGAGGTTGAGCGTGTCCTGAAGATGGTTGACTCGGTTCTGCTACTGGTCGACGCTTTCGACGGCCCTATGCCTCAGACCCGCTTTGTTTTGAAAAAGTCCCTTGACCTCGGTCTCCGACCGATCGTCGTTATCAACAAAATTGACCGTCCTGGATCTCGTCCTGAAAAGGTTGTCGACATGGTATTCGACCTCTTTTGCGAACTGAATGCCGATGAGAACCAGCTTGATTTTCCTTTTATTTTCACCAGCGCCAAACAGGGCATTGCCAAACGTGAGTTAGCAGATGACTCTGACAACCTCGAACCACTGTTCGAAATGATCAGTGAGCGAGTGGCCCCTCCCGTTGCTGATCCAGAGGCCCCCTTTCAGATGTTGGTCACCTCGATTGACTACAATGACTACCTCGGCCGCATCGCCACCGGAAAGATTTTCAACGGCAAGGTCAGCACCGGTGAGACGATCGCATTAATCATGAAAGATGGTGAGATCAAGAAAGGTCGCATCAGCAAGCTTCTTGGTTATGAGGGTCTCAATCAGGTTGAGTTAGAAGAAGCAAGCGCTGGCGATATCGTCACCATTGCCGGGTTTGAGAATGTCGGCATCAGTGAGACCCTGGCCTGTGCCGAAAACCCCAAGTCATTGCCCTACCTCGCCATTGACGAGCCGACCTTGGCGATGAACTTTATAGTCAACTCCTCACCATTTGCGGGCCTTGAAGGTAAGTACGTCACTTCGCGCAACTTGCGCGACCGCCTCTTCAAGGAGTTGCGCACCAATGTTTCCCTGCGCGTTGAAGAGACCGCCAATACCGACACCTTCAGAGTTTCGGGACGTGGCGAATTGCACCTGTCCATCCTGATCGAAAACATGCGCCGCGAGGGCTTTGAACTGGCAGTCTCCAAGCCGGAAGTCATCTGCCGCGAGATCGATGGCAAGAAGTGTGAACCGATGGAGTATCTGGTCATCGATGTCCCTGAAGAATTTCAGGGCACTGTAATCGAGAAACTTGGAACCCGCAAAGCGGAAATGGCGGCCATGAATGCCCTCGACGGTTTCAACCGTCTGGAATTCATCATTCCGGCCCGTGGTCTGATTGGTTTCCGTAACGAGTTCCTCACAGATACTCGCGGCACTGGGGTTCTGAACCATACCTTTCAAGGCTATGGCCCCTGGAAGGGTACAATTGCAGGCCGTAAAAACGGCGTCTTGGTCGCCATCGAGACAGCAGAAACCGTTGCTTACTCACTCTTTAACCTGCAGGACCGCGGCATCCTTTTCGTGCAACCCGGCGTTAGAGTCTACGAAGGAATGATTCTCGGCCAACATGCCAAAGAAAACGACCTTGTGGTTAATGCCTGCAGAGGTAAAAAACTGACCAATGTACGTGCATCTGGTACCGATGAGTC
>JAAXQF010000601.1 GCA_012974435.1 Desulfuromonadales bacterium
CTTTAAGCTTGAAACTGACAACTTATAGCTTACAGCTTACAGCTTACAGCTTACAGCTTACAGCTTACAGCTTGCTTTCAGTCTCTTTCTGTAATCGCTCTTGATGCTTCGCGATCAGCCTGCTTGCGTTTGAGTGTTTCACGTTTATCGTAGAGTTTCTTACCACGACAAATACCGATTTCCAACTTGGCTTTGCTGTCTTTGAAATAAAGCTTGGTTGGCACCAGGGTCAAACCCTTTTCAGCCACCTTCTTGCTCAACTTCTCGATCTCATAACCGTGCAAGAGCAGCTTGCGTGCACGCAGCGGATCGTGGTTTTCACGATTGCCCTGCTCGTATGGGCTAATGTTCATATTATCGACAAAGGCCTCACCGTTACGGATCCGGCAATAGGCTTCCTTGATGCTCACCTGCCCCAGACGCATCGACTTAACCTCGGTACCCTGGAGGACCAGACCCGCTTCAACGACTTCATCAACGAAATATTCGTGATAAGCCTTTTTGTTATTGGCGATTATTTTTATGCCCATGACAAAACCTAGCTGTAAGCTACAAGTTGTTAGCTTTAAGAAAAATCTTATAGCTTACGGCTTACAGCTTCAAAGTTCCTCTTTGAGGATCTCTATAATTTTCGGCATATAACTTTCTTTGTTCAGAACGCTACTACCAACGCGAAGAATCACAAAGCTGCCGCTCATGAAGAATACCCCGAAAATAGCCGAGAGCAGGTTTGGATCGAGTCCGGTCGGGATCTTCTCACCCACCAACAGACCGGCTATCGCACCAATGACCAGAGCAATCAGGGGGACGATATATAACAGAAAAGAAGACTGCAGGAAAGACTTCGTTGTGGTTGCGATGCGAACCTGCTCGCCGACTTCGGCAGCAAGGGGGTTATGCACCTCTATCAGGCGGGTTTTATCGTCATCGCCGAGGGCGCAATTGCCATTGGTCGCACAGTTCTCGCAGAGGCTGCTCTTGGTACACATGACCACTGCAATCATCTTGCTTTTCAGTTCAACGACTGTACCAACTTCTTCAATCATAACTCTCTCTTATCCGTCACAAAGCTACAAAGGATTCTTACGAAAAGATAAACAATCAAAAAACACGTGATGGTTCAGAGACTATCATCCTCTGTATCCGGGCTATCCCTGTTCGACAAAGTCTTAAAATTAGAAACAACTTCATTTACAGGGATACGCATGATAAACAGGATAAAATCTTAACATGTAAACAATCAGGTCGCCAAACAAACTACAGCTCGTGCGAAAGGGATTTTAGGATGGTTTATGATTACAACAAGACGTTCTCACCTGCCAGATACAGGTGGGTGACATTGACATCTTTACCAGAAGCACAAAGAGTCTCTTCCAAGGCATCGGCTTGCGGCAGGACAGGAAGTGTAACAACCTGGAAGGAAGCCTCCTGACCGGGAGCCAGTTGCCCCACCCTCTTCTCAATGCCAAGAGCTTTCGCTCCACCAAGGGTGGCTATTTCAAGCCATTCACATGGCTCTGCAGCGTCTGTAAACCATTCAGCTGCAAAAGCCATTTCATCCCAGATGGAAAGGCTGTCCGAACTCGCCAGGCTGTCAGTGCCCAAGGCCAAAGGGATGCCGGCATTCAGGTAATCGGTTACGGGCGCCTTGCCAACATTCAGAGCGGCGTTGGAGCGGGGGCAAAGAGCAACAGAGCAACCACTCTGTTTTAACATCTCAATATCAGCAGTATCTACATGGACACCATGAACGATCAGATCGCCTTCTTTCAATCTCCCTTCGCTACAGAGAGAGCGAACCGGACTGCAACCAAGTGGTGGGCTGAGTAGAGGGTCCCATTTTGCGGAAGAAAAAAGTTTGTCGGCGATAGCGCCAGTGCCGTCGCGCAGGAATTCACTTTCAGATTCTGATTCAGCGAGATGAATAGTGCACCGCAAGGTGAACTCTTTTGCAAAGGCAAAGACCTGATCTGTAGCAGAGGCTGACAACGTATAGGGGGCATGGGGAGAAAGTCCCCAGTTAAGGCTTTTTGCCGGAGACTTAACACTAAGAGACTTGATAGACGAGAGACGCTCTTCGATTAAAGCCAGATCGTGGCCAAGGACTTCAGCAAAAACTTGCCCAGACAAGGGCGACTCCAGGTAGGTCTCGACAGCGTCCAACGTAGTGAAAATATCGCCAACGGCACCAGTCCCCTCAAGCAAGGAAGCTTTCAATCCTGCTGCGAGCGAAGCTTTCAGCTGATCTTCGTCAACCTCCCTCCTGATGCGCACCAGCCAGAGGATCCAGTCAACGAAAGCCTGTGGGGCGTGAGGTTCGCCAGCCGCAGCCGCCCAATCAGAAAAAGCGGTTAGCTCAAGGTGCGTGTGGGCGTTGACCATCGGCGGCAAGAGTACCGATTCACCGAAATCAACGAGAGCCGCTTCAGGATGAGTGTTGGCGAGGTCATGATAATGACCGACGGCTCGAATAAAGCCGGATTCAACGAGGACAGCCCCATCTTCAACCAAGGAAGAGCTAATTGGCAGGACGTAGCGAGCCCTGTAGAGGGTCTGTCTGCTCATAACAGGCTCAGGCACAGGCAACCTTGGGAGAAACTATGATCTG
Source organism: Desulfuromonadales bacterium (assembly GCA_012974435.1). Lineage (GTDB taxonomy): Bacteria > Desulfobacterota > Desulfuromonadia > Desulfuromonadales > BM103 > M0040. The sequence goes on from JAAXQF010000601.1 coordinate 2,609, forward strand.
CCCACAGAGAGCATTGACTTGCTCCAGGAGTGACTGGATGTCCTGTTGCAGAACGATCGTACATTGCTCTTCCAGAACAGCTGTGAGGATTTCATCGGTGGTCAGCGGGTTGGCAAGCACCACGCGCAGAACATTTAACTCCTGAGCGTAGCCAGGCACCCTCAAACGAGTTCTTGAAACAAAGGTCTTGCCCGCCTCACGTTGATCTTTCTGCAACAACTGGTTGACCTGGTCGATCAGAAGGTTGATCTCTGCGGCTTGTTCGTCCGTTGCCTGGGCCAGAGCGCTCTGAACAACTTTAGGACAGTAGCGGTAAGTGAGGATATTCAGTTGCGGTGCATTGGTCAGCTCAAAATCCGGGTGTTGACGAATCAATTGCGCGAACGAGTTAGCGCGTTCTATTCCCAGGTCGATGAGTAGTTCATAGCCCTTTCGACCAATGATCGAAAGACCTGCGTGTACCAGCATCGCCATTCCCGGGCGGGAACCTTCGAGGGTATGACTGCCGAGGTCCTTGGAGCCGTGACGCAGGATATAGTTGGCGTGATGCTCGATTGCAGAGAGCGCTGTGGGATCCTTGAACAGAACCATGCCCGCTCCCATTGGCACGTAAAGTTGTTTATGCGCGTCCATGGTTACCGAATCGGCACGGGAGATACCGTCTAGCAGGGGACGATACCGCTCGGAAAAGAGCGTTGGCCCTCCCCAGGCCGCATCAACATGGAAATGGCAGCCAAGCTCAAGAGCGAGGTCAGCCATTTCATCGAGAGGGTCAACAGTGCCGGTCTCCGTGGTTCCAGCAATTCCAACCAGCGCCAGGGGACGAATGTTCTCGTCCTGTAAACGACGACAGGACTCTTTCAGTTGGGTCATGTCGATACGGTTGTCTGAGTCGGTCTCTACCTTGATCAGGTTATCCCGACCCAAACCAAGCAGGTCAGCGGCTTTGCCAAGCGAATAATGGCCACGACTGGAGACGAGCACGGCAAGACCATCGCAATCTAAGTGACGCAAGGAGCGGACCAGGCCTTCCTTGGCGATGCCGCCAAAGTTGCCCGATGGAGCACAAAGCGTGTTGCGCGCCACCCAGAGGGCAGTGGCGTTGGCAATGGTCCCGCCAGAGCAGAAGGCACCAAGGGCGTGTTGGCTATTGTGAATCCACTGCTGATAGAAAGACTCATCGCCTTGGTAGACAAGGTGGTGAAGCATCGCCAGGGTCTGTCGCTCCAGCGGCGTAAAGGCTTTGGATGTCTCAACCTTGACCAGGTTCTGATTCAGCGCGGTCATGATCCGCGAGAGCGGCAGCATAAAATATGGCAGCGCCGAGGTCATGTGGCCGATAAAACCGGGCGCGGCGGTATGTACAGACTGGGCAACCAGCTTCTCTTTAACAAACTCGGTGTATTCGGAAACAAAGGTTGGTTGTTCGGGAATCGACGACAGCGAGAAGTCAGCCTCAATCTCTTCGAGACTGCGCTCAAGAGCAACGATGTGCGTTTGCAGGAATCCGGCGACATCTTTGGAAATCGCCTGATCGATCTCGCCGAGAGTTGATTCGGGCGCTTCCGGAATCGTAAAAATCCGGTAGAGGTTTTCCAGGGTCGCACGTGCCGTATCTTGGGTCATCATATCTTAAGCCTAAGAGATGAGGTTGCCGTTATCGATCAGGCGGGTTTTACCAACAGAAACCGCCAACAACATGACCGACTCATGATTTATTGTATCGACCTCTTCAAGACTCTGCGCATTGCAGATTTTTACGTAATCAATTTTCAGATCGGCCTCGTTAGCCAAACGGCTACCGGCCATAGTCAGAATTTTTTCAACGTCTGACTCTCCATTCTGAGCCATCTCGGCCGCTTGACGCAAGGTACTGTTAAGAACCAACGCCTGTTGCCTCACATCTTTGGAGAGATACACATTTCGCGAGCTCATGGCCAGGCCATCTTGCTCACGAATAATCGGCATACCGACAATCTCCACCGGCAGGTTGAGATCAGTAGTCATGCGGGTTATGACAGCCAGCTGTTGAAAGTCCTTGCGACCGAAAAGAGCGATATGCGGCATAACGATAGTGAAAAGCTTGGTCACCACCGTGGTAACACCACGGAAATGAGTTGGCCGGCAGACGCCTTCGAGGGTTGTTGTCAAAGGTCCTTCGACAGCGACATAGGTAGCATATCCAGGTGGGTAGATCGCTTCAGCCTCGGGGTAAAAGAGCAGATCAACTCCACACTCACGAGCCATCGCCTCATCGCGCTCGAAATCACGCGGATAAAGGTCAAGGTCTTCGCCCTGTCCAAACTGGGTCGGATTCACAAAGATCGACAACACCAGCAGATCGCCACGCTTGCGCCCTTCACGCAACAAGGAAAGATGGCCTTCGTGCAAAAAGCCCATGGTCGGCACGAAAGAGATCGTTTGCCCCGAGTCCCTGGCGGCCAGGCAACGGTTCTGCATTGCTTTGATATCTGAGATTATTTCCATGAATATGTGATTCTGGGATCAGGGAACAAGGCTCAGGGGGAAACCCTTTAACCCTTAACCTTTCACCCTTCTCCATTTTTTAAAATGAATGCTCCGGTCCCGGGAAACTCCCATCCTTCACTTCACGAATGTAATCATCAACACCTTCGCGAATCGTTCCTGAAACATCGGCGAAGCGTTTGACAAACTTCGGCGAGTATTTCTCGCAGAGGCCGAGGATATCGTGAATCACCAGAACCTGACCGTCACAATCAACCCCGGCACCGATGCCAATCGTCGGAATCGTCAACTCTGCAGAGATCTCTTTGGCGAGTTCGGCAGGGATACCCTCGAGGACTACGGCGCAAGCGCCGGCATCGGCAACCGCACGGGCATCGGCCAGAAGCTGATTTGCCTGGGCCTCTTCACGACCCTGGACACGAAAGCCTCCCATGCGATGAATCGACTGTGGCGTCAAACCGATATGCGCGACCACCGGTACATCCATAGCAACAATCGACCTGATCGTCTCGGCGACGTTGACGCCACCTTCGAGCTTGACAGCATGTGCCCCACCCTCTTTGATCAGACGCCCGGCATTGCGACGTGCATCAGCGAGATCGACCTGGTACGACATGAAGGGCATCGGGTATGGTAGATCATCTCGTCCATGGTGACCGGCAGAGTGTTATCGTAACCAGCGAACACGGAGCCCGCAGAATCACCAACCAGGATTACATCAACCCCGGCCTGATCCATGATACGAGCAAAGGGATAATCGTAAGCAGTCAGCACCGTAATCTTCTCACCACGGGCCTTCATGGCCTGCAGGGAAAGTACTGTCGTTGTCTTTTTAGTTGTTTCACACAAGGGTGTTAACCTCCTGAAATCGTATCTAAAACGAAAAAAGCCCCCCGAGTCCGTACGGAAGGCAGTCGCATGTCACGGTGCAGGCACCGATCGTGTTCCTTACTACTACTGCCGTCCCAGTCTCATCGATCCAGGCGGTATGTCGTTTAACCAGTTTTTTAGTGCAGCTCCGGCACGAGTTCCGGGCTTTAAAAACAGCGTTCTGAAAAAGCGATTATTCTATAGCATAGGCAATTAAGGGTGTCCAGTGTGATTTACTCAAAACGTCAAAATGGCTAGTCCTTATCGAGCAAAACAAGGCCGGCACGATAAGCATCGGCCTCCTTTTTACCCAAAGACCAGTATTCACGCATTCCACCTAAATAAACGAGGGGGTCAAAGACCTTCACATCAGCCTTTCCCTGTTCATCAAAAGCCGCCTCGCAAGCATGGATCTCCATGATCTCCCCCATAACCAAGCGATAATCCCCGAGCTCAACTTCTTTAACGTAACGACATTCAACGTTGAGTGGCGACTCATCAACTAGAAAAACACCTTCGAGCGTTCCTGGAGAGACGTCCAGACCGGTCAACTTCAGCTTATCAACCTTCTTGCCCGAAGCCAGACCACAGGCATCTGCGGCCTGCGCCATCGCGGCGGGGACCACGTTAATCGAAAATGTCCCGTTGTCCTTGATATTGGCATAAGTCTGCCGATCTTGATTCAGGGACACTGCGATAGTCGGCGGCGTTTTACTGACGATCCCCACCCAGGAGGCCATCATGAGGTTAACATCACCCTCGCCGTTTTGAGTGGTGATAAGGGTCGTTGGTTGCGGGAAGAAGGTGACGCATGCACCGAGTTGTCTTTTCAGCAACTTAATCTCCTTAAGGATATTGGCTGGTTAACACTTATAACTTATGAGAAAGGGACAAACCCCTGCGGGGACAGTCCCTAATCTTAGAGTCTACAGATATACAATTCTACACCCTAATCTTCAACAGCCTCAAGCGCGCGCAAGAGGACCACATAAAAACTGGTCGTCGACGGTGGACTAGCTCGCAATGTTTCGACGAGAGAGAGGTAATAATCGATACGTGGCCGCCGGCTCGACAGGAAGGCATGAGTGCCCTTCCCTTCGGCGACAACGCTTCTTGTCAGTTTAATGGCCTGCTTGATGAATGCGCCGCGGAGACTGACCAGAGCAGCCCGATCCCAACGATCGTGTGGCGTATATTGGTTCAGGCTTTCCATAACCTGGGAAATCTTTAAACGCAAACGCATCTCACCGACCGCAGTGGTGACTTCCAGCAGGTCCGCTCCGGTCGCTTCGACAATATAGACGGCAGGTATGAACCCGGCGAGGTATCTGAAGCTGGCCATTTCCAGGGCCATTTCTTCAGGGAAACCTTCTTTAACAACGACCTTCGCTGCCTCTTTGCAAACTTGCCACTCTGAATCAGGGAGCAGCTCAGTAAGATGCGTGCGGAAGATGTTTAAACGTTGGCGATAATCTTTGACGCAAGCTTTATCAAGGCGCATCGGCAAGGCTTGCTCGAAGACCTGTCGAGATAGTCCTGCCAGTGCTCTTTCAAGACCTTCCAGAAGCTCATATTGTCTTTCAGAGGATATCTTGTTATCTACAGCCGCAACCTGTTCACGAATAGCGTCGCCATTCATGACCTCATCAAAGACCAGGTAGGCAGCGACACCTTCGATCATGGTTGCACCTGACTGCTGCACCAGGGTGTTCAGAAAGGCGCAACCGGCCTGGTCCACAATCCGGTTGGTAATCATGGTGGCGATGATCTCGCGCCGCAATGGGTGATTCTTGATCTGGGCGTTGTAACGCTTTTGCGTTTTGACCGGGAAATACTGTTTCAGGAAAACCTGGGTTGATTCCTGATCGGGCAGATCACTCTCCAGAAGTGTCTGATATAGATGCATCTTGCTGTAGCCGAGTAGAATCGAGAGCTCCGGTCGCAGGTAACCACCGCCGCGGGCGGTGAGTTCTTTACGTGAGGGAAGAAATTCACCTTTACGATCGAGAAGCCCAGTATTGACTAAACGCTCTGAAAGGGCGATGAACGGGTCTACATCATACTGGCAGCGGCGCATATCGAGAGAGAGGCACTGGCTTTGTGTATAGTTGTTGGCCAGAACCATATCGCACACGTCATCCTCAACTTCCTGCAATCGCTGATTACGTGTGCGCTCTGTTTTGATCACACCCGTTTCACGCAAAGTCTGGAAGAAGATTTTCAGGTTGACCTCATGGTCGGAGGTATCAACACCCGCCGAGTTATCGATTGCGTCGGTGTTGATGCTCCCCCCGGACAGGGCATATTCGATTCGCCCTGGCTGAGTCAGACCGAGATTGCCACCCTCACCAATCACCTTGGCCCTAACCTGTGAAGCACTGACACGTACGTTATCGTTAGCGCGGTCACCGACGTCGGCATTCTTTTCCAGGGAGGACTTGATATAAGTGCCTATACCGCCATTCCACAATAGCTCAACATCGGCAAGCAGTAACCGCCTGACCAGCTCATCACCTTCCATAGTTGTGTGACGAACACCCAGCCACTTCCTGATTACCGGAGAGAGCGGAATCTCTTTGGACGCTCGCTCCCAGACTCCACCACCGTCAGAGATCACCTCGGCACTATAATCTGCCCAGGTCGAACGAGGCGTATCGAACAGCCTTTTGCGCTCCTGCCATGATTTTGCTGTATCCGGGTCAGGATCGAGGAAGATGTGAATATGATTGAACGCCGCGAGCAGGCGCGTCTTTTTTGAAAGCAGCATGCCATTACCGAACACGTCGCCGCTCATGTCACCGATGCCTACCACGGTGAAGGCTTGATTCTGGATATCTTTACCAAGTTCGCGAAAGTGCCGCTTCACGCACTCCCAGGCACCACGGGCGGTGATACCGAGTTTCTTATGGTCATAGCCGACCGAACCACCACTGGCAAAAGCATCACCCAACCAGAAGTTGTAATCGAGACTAACACCATTGGCAGTGTCCGGAAGATGGGCTGTGCCTTTATCGGCGGCAACCACGAGGTAAGGGTCTTCATCATCATAGACCACCAGACCAGCCGGCCCGGCGATCTCGCCGGCCACGCGATTATCGACCAGATCCAGGAGACCACGCATCAGCGTGATATAGGCCTGACGTGAGAGCTCGCCGCCTTCTTCACGGGTGGTAAATGGTGTTTTGACGATAAAACCGCCCTTAGAACCAACCGGAACGATCAGTGCGTTCTTGGTCATCTGGGTCTTCATCAGGCCGAGGACTTCGGTGCGAAAATCATCCGGGCGATCAGACCAGCGAATGCCTCCGCGAGCAACTTTGCCTCCACGCAGGTGGACACCTTCCATGGTTGCGGAATGCACGTAGGTATCGTACATCGATCGCGGTAAAGGCATGTCGATAACACCAATCGAACTGATCTTGAAAGAGAAGAAATAATCCGGGTCGTCACGTCTTAAAAAGAAATTGGTCCGCACCGTGGAATCAATCAGATTGAACAAACTGCGCAGGATACGATCTTCGTTGATATCCCGAATCTGATCAAGCGTCTGCGCCAGCTCCATACGGATCGGCATGAGTGCTTCTTCTTCACGACGCATGGGATCCCGCCAGTCGGGATTCGGCTGAAAACGAGCCTCGAAGTAGCGATAGAGAAGCAAGGCGGCCTGCGGATTGTTAATCAGGGTAAAGGCAACGCGGCGCTTGGTGAAAGGGTTGCCCAGTTGGAAATAGTAGTTGCGATAGGCCCTGAAAACATCGATTTCCTGCCAATCCAGCCCGGTCAAAACCATGAGTCGATTGAGGTAATCATCCTCAATGGTGCCCTTACGCAACCCGGTAAGCGTTTCCAGAAGATTGTTACGTTGAGCCGCCAGCGGCAGGCTTTCGGAGTAACTGTTACGAACCGCAAAACTTTTTACGTAGATGGTCCGCCCATCGACCTCAAGGAAGAAATCCACTTCATCCACGACGGCCAGGGCCAGGTTCTCAAGAAAAGGCATCAGCTCGTTAAGGTAGCTTTCCTTAAGGCTGTAGAATTGTAATCGATAGAACTCTTGGCGTTCCTGGAAAGGCCCCCAGAGATCAAAGCCATCCTCGCCGGTTGCAAGCAGCTGCTCGATGGCGCGAACATCCCTGATGGCAAACCGAGGGTGAATCAGCTCTTTATAATCTTTCGGGAAAGATTCGGCATACCGGTTCCACAGGTTCATACCGGCATGCCCCTCTGCCCCACGCAAGAGCAGCAGCCGCAGCTTCTCCTCCCAGGGGCGAGCAAGGTCCGTCAGCACCTTCTGCAGTGCGTCAACATCGATTCTGACCTGATCATCCTTGGGAACAACACGGAAATGCAAGCTGACGTACTCGGAGTAAAAATGAACTTCACGCGAGGAGACATGCAACGCAGAGAGAAAGCGACCCAGGTAAGACTCCATGCGCCGCACCGCATCACGGCTGTAATAATCACGCGGCATGATAACCAGCAAAGTGACGCCTCGCAGACTGAGGCTGCGGGTCACAACCAGCTTGACCGATTGCTGTCTTTGCAAACTGACAAATGACTGTACCAGGCGGTCGAGAGCCTGGTCGGCCAGGAAAAACATCTCCACCTTGGGAAAGGTATTGAAGATTTCAACGACCTTACGGTAGTCGTAACTTTCTCTCGGCACATGCTGACGGTTTAAAGCCGCCAGCAACTTCACTTTCAATGGCGGAACGTTGCTGGCCAGCTCGTTGACGCTATTTTGTGAAAAGAGCCCGACATAAACATGTTCAACCCTTCTGTCCGACTTGCAGCATTCCCTGAAGCCAAGATAGATCAGGTTGTCCTGTTGATAGATCGGGCTGATCTCCTCAAGGATTTCAACCACCAGCGGGCTCTTGCGTGTCAGGATCTTTTTAGCTCGCTTGGTAAATTCCGGAGTCCTCTCTGCGCCGTCTACCTGAGCAAGAAGAGTGTCTGGTAACCATCCCAAAGGTGCTTCAGTCAATCGAAATTTGGTGGAGTCACCATTCAGGTTCAGGACTTCAACCGAGGCATGGCCGAAGCAGATAAAGTTGCCGTTCAACAGCCAGTCAGTGAAATCTTTCTGATCCTGGCTCTCGTCCATCAGAGCAAGTTTCTGCAGGCTCTGATTCAAATCTTTGCGTTGTCCTCCTACCGTCTCGGCAATCTGAAACACCCGGCGGATTTCTTCCTCGATAGAAGTCGTATCGAGGTCTCGGACACCTTCAAACTGGACAATCATAAAAGATTCCAGTTGGCCATCAACGAGCTGCTCTCCGATACCGGTGAGGACTCCGTCCTTGCGCTCAATGTTTAATATCGGGTGGGAAATAACCATGGCTCGCTGCGGCAGATGCTGCAGAATGGTTTTTAACGAATCGACCAGGTAGGGGACATCTGGCGAATTGACGAGCAGAAAGGAAGACCCGGAGTTAGGCGGTATGAAATATGCGACATTGACGTCTTCGTCGCGCTGACGAAGGAAATCGAGGAACGCCTGAAGCCACTCCATCAATTCAGGTCCAGAGCGTTTGAGTAAAGCCTGGGAATGGCTGTAAACCAGCAGAGAGTCGGCCAGGGCTAACAGGTTTTCGGCATCTTCTCGGGATGGATGGGTCTTTAACAGCCTCTTCAGATCGGCTATCCTGGCCTGATGTACCTTAGCGAAATTTTTACCATACTCTTCAATAATCAGTTCCATCGACAACCTCTCAACGATTCAGGAGGTGGGGAGAAAACCACCGGGAGCAGAGATCACTCCAAATACCAAACATGTGCTTTAAGTCTAGGAGATGAAAGTGACTTTTCAACTCCTCAACGTCGAAAAAACCAATTATTGCAGTTAATTATCGTGAATAACGATCTCAGCTCCCTGACGCAGTGTGCCGACCCACTCTTCCAGGAGTTTGGAACTCTTGGCCTGTTTCAGGAAAGCAATGATCTTGTCGCGGGCTTCATCCAGAGTCGGTGGCGCAGGGATTTCACGCTCTACGACCTTAATCAGGTGATAACCGTAGGGAGTTCTGACCGGTTCACCGACTTCATCGACGATCTGGCTGAATGCCGCGTCAGCAAAGGTCGGGTCGACATCCTCACGACGGATAAAGCCCAGTTCGCCACCACCCGGTGCGCTGGCACAAAGAGAATGGGCCTTGGCAATCTCGGCAAAATCCTCCTGTACCGCTTTAAGCTTGATCGCCTTGGCATGCTCAAGGGATTTCTCCGGATCATCCGGATCAACAGGGAGCAGGATATGGCTTGCACGGACCCGCTCCTGTCCGCGTAATTGATCAGGATGCGCATAGAAAAAGTCTTTGCTCTCTGCCTCCGTCGGCTCTTCGATCTCACGACATTTATGCACCGACATCTGGTCAACCGTAACGTCCTTACGTACCATCCTCAGAAAGGTCGCTTCATCCATACCACGCTCAGCCAGGCGATTCCAAAAGTCCGCCGGATTGCCCATCATGCGCAATATTCTCGCAGATTCGTCTTCAACAGCGGCTTCATCTGCAACAACGCCTTCAGCCAGAGCTGCCTGGAAAATCAATTCCCTTGCGATTAGACGTTCCAGGGCCATGGCGCTGAGTTCTTCGTGCGACTCAACCGGGATTTCATCCAAGGTGGCGTGAAACTGCTCCTGGGCAAGACTCTGCATCGCCGCATTGAGGGCTTTCTCATCTATAGGCGACCCATTTACGGTCGCGACCAGCTGATCCATTCTGAGCTCCTATTATTTAAAAACAATGTAAACATGGGAACCTCGCCACAGAGGCACAGAGAGCACTGAGGAACCAAAAAGATTGAGTCTTTAGTTCTTGTTTTGCTCTGTGTCCTCTGTGCCTCTGTGGCAAAATAACACGTTCAGCTCAATCGTTTTCCCCATTGATGGAGTACAGCAGATTTGCCAAGGCACCAAATTCCTCGATGGTAAAGGTTTCACCACGACGCCCCGGATCGATTTCAGTCGCGGCAAAAGCCTGGTCGAGCTGTTCAGCCTGCCACCCTGAACCAAGCAAGCTATTACGCACGGTTTTTCGACGCTGAGCAAAAGCGCTCTTGACCAGCTTGCGATAAAGGGCTTCGTTCTGCACATCCACACGTGGTTTCGATAAGGGTGTCATGCGTAAAACGACGGAATCGACCTTGGGAGGGGGGAAGAAGGCTCCCGGCGGCACCTTGATGACCCTTTCAACATGAAACCAGGTCTGCATGAGCACCGACAGGATACCGTAGTTGCGCGAGCCTTCTGTAGCGACCAGACGCTCACCAACTTCCTTCTGAAACATCAGCACCAGGCAGCTGAAAGCATACCGATGCTCGAGAACTTTGAAAAGGATCTGGCTGGAGATATTGTAAGGCAGGTTGGCGATCAACTTGTAAGGAGGTTGTGTTAACAGTTCCGACCAATCGAAACGCAGCACATCCCCGGTCTTTACTTTAAGGTTCGCCTCGTTGCGCTCCTCTAAAGCCTTTGCCAGGTCACGATCAATCTCCACAGCGAGAACTGGCAAACCTGTTGCCAGAAGACGCGTGGTCAGAGCTCCCGGTCCAGGGCCTATCTCGATGACTCGATCTGTCTCTTGCAGCTCTGCGGCCGCAACAATACGATCCAACACATGCTGATCATGCAGGAAGTTCTGGCCGAAACGTTTTCTGGGCCGGGGATTACTCATAGCTTTTTATCATCACTCGTCTCACGTCCCGTATCGCGGTTTTTGAATTTCTTATGCCAGTGTCGACGGGGCCAGCGCGGCACGCGCCAGGTTTTGACCACGGGAATCAGTTTCAAGGTTGCCTGATAAGCAAGAAGACCGAAAATCACACCAAAGATAATACTGCAAAACCACATTGGAAAGAGAATTTCCCAGCCAAGAGTCGAATAGGCCTTCCAGGTTAATTCCGAAGGTAATTCAAAGCGCTCCATACCAAGTAGTCGACGACCGACTGCATACTCAGCGGCATAGATAAAAGGGGCGGTGACAGGGTTGGTGACCCATACGCCAAGGACTGCAGCAAGACGATTTTCACGAAGAAGATAAGCGAAGAAGATGGCGATCGCCATCTGGAAACCGAAGGTTGGAGTCATGCCGATAAAGATACCAAGAGCAACCCCCTTGGCAATCTCATCCGGCAGACCACGCAGACGGACAAAGCGCACCACCATCAATTTAACCCGTCGGATGAACCCGACTCCGCGCCACATCAGCCTCAGTCACTCCACTTTCAGTTCAGATTCAGTCTACACTAACCGTATCCAGCGTCCAGTTCGCAAGAGCGTTGGCGCTGTCATCGGCGTGACGCCCTTTCTCAAGGTAATAGTTTGCTGGAACACCAAGCATGGCAGCATTGTCGCCGCATAATGCCGGACTCGGGAAGAACACTTTAACACCATGCTTGTTCGAAAGCTCATTGAACCTGGTGCGCAGGCCGGAGTTACAGGCGACCCCACCGGCAACGACAATGCGCTCAAGACCTTCTGCCTTGGCAGCGCGTAGAGTCTTTCGGGTCAAGACCTCGACCACCGCAGCCTGGAAACTGGCAGCAATATCTGCCATCTGTTGTTCATCAATGGCACACTCATACTTTTCAACATGTTGCAGGACTGCGGTTTTAAGACCGCTGAAGCTGAAGTCAAAGTTCTTTTTGTGCAGCATCGGACGCGGAAAATTGATGGCATCAGGACGACCCTTCTCTGCCAGTCGGTCGATGACAGCTCCACCAGGATAGCCGAGGCCGAGCATCTTAGCCACCTTGTCATAAGCCTCACCGGCAGCATCGTCAAGGGTTTGCCCCAGGGTTGTATAACGACCGATACCATCAACACGGTAGAGGTGGGTATGCCCTCCAGACACGGCCAGAGCAAGAAAGGGGAAATCAGGGGGGTCTTCCAGCATCGGAGCAAGAATATGCCCCTCCATGTGATGTACGGCCGCAAGGGGGATGCCCAGAGACCAGGCCATGGCCTTGGCCGTCGACAAGCCAACCAGAAGAGCGCCTATCAGACCGGGGCCGCGTGTGACGCCAATGCCTTCAAGCTGGTCAACCGTGACTCCGGCTTCTTGCAGTGCAGAATTTATGACCACAGAAATCGCTTCGACATGTTTGCGTGAGGCCAATTCCGGCACCACGCCGCCGAAACGGCAATGCACATCAACCTGCGAGGCGACAACATTCGACAGCATCTCCGAGCCGTCACGGATAACGGCCGCCGAAGTTTCATCACATGAGGATTCGATACAGAGGATAAGCATGGGATCAGTGGCGCGTGGCGCGTGGCGCGTGGCGTGACAATTCAGGAACTTTCAAAAAAAGACAAATCATCGGGTAAACATACCTGGATCAAACGTTTATTTGGATTTTCCCCGCCACGCGCTACACGCCACGCGCGACGGGATTCACCTACAAAAGGTTTGCCGCTAATTCAGCCACGTGTCCGGAGATGTCCTCACCCTTGAACTTCTCAACCACGTAGGTGAGACCGTTGCTGGAGGAATCAATATAAGGGTTGTCGATCTGGTAAGGGTCGCCTGTGAGGATAATCTTCGTACCTTCACCGGCACGCGTGACAATCGTCTTGATCTCGTGTGGAGTCAGGTTCTGGGCTTCGTCAACGATCATGTACTGTTTGGGTATCGATCGTCCACGGATGTAGGTCAGAGGCTCGATTTCAAGCAACCCCAGGTCGACCAGTTCCTTGTAGCCGCGTTTGCGCTTGCTGCCCTCTTCCACGGCGCCCAGCAACAGTTCAACATTGTCAAAAATCGGCTGCATCCATGGTGAAAGCTTCTCATCGATATCACCGGGTAAAAAACCAATATCCCGACCAAGCGGGAAGATCGGTCGTGAGACCAGAAGTCTGCTGTATTGTCCCTCGTCAGCAGATTTATGCAGACCGGCAGCAATCGCCAGCAGAGTTTTACCGGTTCCGGCCTTGCCGACCAGGGTGACCAGCTGGATATCATCGTTAAGCAGCATATCGAAAGCAAACTGCTGCTCGCGATTACGAGGATGGATACCCCACAGACCGTCGCTCGGAGCACGCACCAGCGACACGGCCTGGCGAAGGGGACGGTTGTAACGAGCCAATGCAGTATGTGAGGGATTGGCGGCGTCTATCAAGGTCAGGCCTTGATTGGGCAGGAACTCTTCTTCGAGCGGAAGAAAGCCCTGACTGTAGAAAAGGTCAACGTCTTCCTGCGGCAGAAGGACTTCGCAGGTTCCGGTGTAGAGATCATCGATCGAGACCTTGTCCGATTCGTAATCCTGGGCGGTTATCCCTATGACGTCGGCCTTGATACGCAAGTTGGTATCTTTGGTGACAAAAATGACATTGGTATCGGCACGGTTTTTAGCTGCGAGGGTAACTGCCAGAATCCGGTTATCGCCTTGATCAGAACGCAATTCAGGCGGCAGAGACTTCATCAACTCTTCGGTGTAAAGGTCGACCCGAAGATGACCACCGGTCTCCAACTCCACACCTTCGATCAGCTTCGCCTTACTCCGCAAGCCATCCATGATGCGCGAAAACTGACGTGCATTGCGACCTGTTTCACTGAGTTCCTTCTTGAAGCGATCGATCTCCTCGATCACTGTCATGGGGATAACCAGATCGTTATCTTCAAAGCGGAAAAGAGCCTCGGGATCGTGCAGGATAACGTTTGTATCAAGTACGAAAGTTTTACTCATAAAAGAGACCAATCTTTCTTAAAGAGGGGTGACTCAATCCGTATCGGGCGATATACAGGCCAATACGCTCAGCCCTGGATTGCAGCGGTTTTTAGCTAGCGATCATATTCGTTGATATGGATGCCATCAGTCGTCGCCATCAGTTTGACGTAGATCAAAATATCCATACCAGGGATATTGCGTTTACCCTCGACAATGACCTCTCCGCGGGTATTGAGGGCATAAAGGAGTTCCTCTGGTGATTCCTCAATAATATACTTGTTGTAAATACGAGTCTTCATCAGCTCAACCCGTGTGACCGGTTGGATTGGCGGCAAAGAACAAGAGATCAAAAGAAATGTAGCCAGAATCAACAGAACAAGAGAAAAGATTTTTTTGTGCATAGCTACTCCTAAAAAACCGATGCCCCAACTGCAAGAGTTCATTTCTCTGTCGCAACGATTGTCCGAATCGCTGCAAGGGTCTGATTGATATCATCGGCTGTATTAAAATATCCCGGGCTGAGACGCACGGTGCCTTCCGGGAGGGTTCCGATACTGCCATGAGCTTCCGGAGCACAGTGTAAACCGACACGACAACAGATACCATATTCGCGGTCCAAGCGGAAGCCCAGCATTGACGGATCGATATTTTTAACATTGAAAGAAAGCGCTCCGCCATGGCGCGCTGAACCGAGAGGCCCATATAGGATAACATTGTCAATCTCCTGCAAGCCTTCTATCAACTGACGCAGCAGTTCCTGTTCGTGGGCATGGACATGATCCAGGCCAAGCTTTTCCAGAAACTCGACGCCTGCCTTGAGACCTGCCAGGCCGATCGTATTCAGGGTGCCACTTTCAAGCCTTTCAGGCATTTCGGTTGGTTGGATTGCAGATTGAGAAAAATTGCCCGTTCCGCCGTAGAGCAGCGGTTTCAAGTCAAGACCTTTGCGGACATAGAGGAAACCGGTTCCCGTTGGTCCAAGCAGGGATTTATGCCCGGGAACAGCAAGCAGGTCGATCGCCATCTCTTCAACATCGATAGGAAAGACACCGGCGCTCTGCGCCGCATCGACCATAAAAAGGATGCCTTGCTCGCGACACCAGGGGCCAACTTCTTCGATTGCCTGAAGTGTGCCGCTGACATTGGAGCAATGAGTCATGATAACGAGACGGGTACCAGGGACACATGCCTCGCGAATAGCCAAGGGATCAACCAGGCCAAGTGCATCGGCAGCAACGCGAACCACATTTACGCCCTGGTCACTCAAAGCCCGAAGCGGCCTAACCACGGCGTTGTGCTCCATCGACGTGGTAACAACCCTGTCACCGGGACTAAGAGCACCGAAAAGGCCGAGATTGATGGCCTCGGTGGCATTAGCAGTAAAAGCGATGCGTGACGCATCCGTGATAGCAAAAAAGCGAGCCAGACTTTCCCGACACTCCATCACCATCCGACCGGCATCAAGGGACATATGATGCCCTCCCCGTCCCGGATTGGCAGAATTCTCCCGTAAAGTCCGCTCAACGGCTTCAGTCACCTGAGACGGCTTGGGAAATGTGGTTGCAGCATTGTCGAGGTAAATAGACATGGTAAACAGATTTCCAATTAACGCGGGCCTGAGCACATAAGGTCGCGCTCTCCTGCGGAACGGTTCAGGTTTCTGGCAAGACCGCGACAGCCACCGAAGCAGATATCAAGATCTGAGCACTCATGGCAGCCTTCAGGACTTTGCACGATCGATTCGCACACAGCAAAACGCTCAGAGCTATTCCAGATCTCCTCAAGCGATTGCTCTGGCAAGCTGCCAAGTGGTTGCGGCCAGGCCGCACAGGGATGAACAACACCATGGCAGTCAACATGACTGAGGCTGTTGCCTGCCTGACAGCCACCATACTCTGCGCGGTTCTGCATCTGACCGGGGGTCATGATCTCCCAGAGGAAAAGATCATGTATCTCCATCTCCGGGAGTGAACAGCCACTTTCGACGAAGCCTTTCCAAGTCTCCCGGAATGCTTCAAGATCCTGCCAGCGGGGCAGTTGCTCTGCCGAATAATCGTGGAAGCTATCACCGATATGTGCGCTTGGCAACTTAAACTTGGGAATCTTCTGCTCGCTACAAAAGCTCAGAAGTTCAGGGATATTATTGAGATTTTCGCGTAACGGAGTGAACGCAATGTGAGGCTCGTACCCGAGCTCACGCAACTCCAGAACAACCTTGAGCAGATGGTTTAAGTCGATCTTTTCTTCGTCACGGGCAAAGGAGGTGATGTTCAGGAGTAACTGCACTCCTGAAGGAGAGAGCTGAGCAAGACGAGTCAGCTCATCTTGACTGCCGCAGCAGGTCAACAGAAGTTGACAGCCACCACCGAGGATCTCGAGAACCTCATCTATGGCCGGATGCAGGAGCGGTCTTCCCTGCAAAGTGACAAAGAAAACTCCTGCGTCCATGACGGCCATAGCAACAGCAGGCATACTCGGGCCTTGCTGCCCGGTCGCATCATCAGGAAAATCCCAGGTCAGACGAACCGGGGTATCTAAAAGGTCAAGGCCCATAACAAACTATCCGCTCTAGAGTTCATCGCCTGACGGCGACGAGGTTTCAGCAAGGGTGAACGTTACTTGAACCAACAACACGAGGCTTGATGTACTTTTTCATGACGACTCTCCTTTCTTTAAAAGTGGCGCGCGGCGCGTGGTGCGTAGCGCGGAAAAACATCTTATTCAATTAAGACCAGTTACAACTCATGACGAAACATTTGGAAGCATGAAAAGCTCATTATCCTTTGACTTTTCACGTTACTCGCCACTCGCCACACGCTGCACAGTCTACTTCCAACAATGCGGATCCGGCTGGTTAAAGTCACCGGTCGTCGCAAAGGCACGCGCGGTACAACCGCCCTGGCAGTCTTCAAATGCGCCGCATCCTGAGCATTTGCCAGTGGCTTCCTTGGAGCGCATGGCCTTGAGAACCGGTGAATCGAACCAGATCGTCTCAAAATCATCCTTGAGAATATTACCGACCACGACAGGGATAAAGCCACAGGGGGTAATATCGCCATTTGGTTGTAGATGCAGGGAAAGCTTGCCACAACTGCTGCCTTTAACCATGGTTTTTTCCTGGTATTCAGGCAGCGATGCGATCACCGGATCATCAAAGGAGATTTTCAGATCCTTGGTCTGGTTCTTCACCGAAAGGGCCTGCAGGTAGAACGCCTGCCACTCCTCTGGGGTGAGGTCCAGATCCTCACGATTTTTAAAGCCTCTGCCACTACATTTGAAGTTATGCAGGTAAACCTGTCCTACCCTGTGGCTACGTGCCAGATCGAGTAAATCCATAAAGGACTGATAATTGATGCGGGAGATGACCGAGCTCATCGTACTCTTCAGGCCAACGCTGGCAAGGGCATCCAGACCGGCTACAGCCCTCTCGAAAGAGCCGGGCATATTGCGGAAGTTGTCGTGAATACCGGCGACTGCGCTGTCGATACTGATGCCAACACTTTTGAAACCGACGTCCTTCAGCCGTTGAGCAGATGATTCATCGAGCAGCCAGCCGTTGGTATTCATTGAAACATTCAGACCCTGCTTCGAAGCGTATTCGGCCACTTCAAACAGGTCTTTGCGCATCAACGGCTCACCACCGCCAAAGTTGATAAAGGGCACCTGCTGTTCCACCAGGATATCAATAATTCGCTTTACATCAGCGGTTGCCAATTCCGGACATTGTTCATCACGACTATAGCAATGCTCACAGGTAAAGTTGCACTTATAGGAAAGCGTCCAGTTAAACGTCAGCGGAGCAGAGAACATTTCTGTAACTTCAGCCATTGATCAACCAACCTCTCTCCGCCAGGTCGGCGACAAATTCAGCAACATCAGCTTCCACTTCAGCCGTTTCCACGGAAAACTCCTTGGCAAGTTCTTCAGCTATCCCGGACAACGTCTGCTCACCATCACACTGCTGCCAGATCAGGCCGCCAACCAGGTTCAGTTGATGCATCATGCCGGAAAGCAACAGGATCACCGTACCGCTGTCATCAGCATCGTCACCATTCTCGAGAGCCTTCATAACTTCTGCCTGACGACGCTTTTCGACACGCCAGACAATATCGGGATTTCTTAAAGGTTTATTCACTAGGGTTATCCTTTTCTTTGTAAATC
>JAAXQF010000607.1 GCA_012974435.1 Desulfuromonadales bacterium
ACTGGTTTTAGACGGTCTTCCATCTTCGATAAATTTGCTTTTATCTACGAACGAGAGCCCTGCGGTAATCCACAGGGCTCTCGTTCTGACAGACACTAAATCTTGTTTAGATTTTGCGCACGTTAGACGACTGGGGGCCTTTCTGGCCTTCTGTAACATCGAAACTTACCCGGTCTCCCTCGGCGAGAGATTTAAAACCATCACCTTGAACCTCAGAGAAGTGAACGAACACATCCGGTCCATTGTCCTGCTCGATAAACCCAAAGCCCTTCGCGTCGTTGAACCACTTCACAGTACCTTCAGCCATCTTTTCCTCCATGTTCCCTTTTGGGAATTCTGCTGTTGTGCAAATTCCGTTCGCCCGAGATAGAAACAATACATTACCTGGGTGGGTCTGCTTGTTTTTTAATGCTGACACCATGTCAAACTGAGAGCTGTGGAAACGCACAAATGATCACACCAAGGCCAAGATTACCAGTAAATCGGGGGAAAGCAACAAATCACCATTAAACAGCTGTCATTTGCAGGGTGACGACACGTAGCTTGATCACTCATGGTCGGAGCAAACGGATCAACTTGAGAGCTCCCGGATCAACTTATTGACAGTCTCTTTAGCGTCGCCAAAAATCATCCGGGTATTATCCTTGTAAAAAAGAGGATTATCGAGACCTGCAAAACCGGAAGCCATGGACCTCTTAAGAACAAAAACCGTGCGGGCATAATCTGCGTTGATAATCGGCATCCCGTAGATCGGACTGTTCTCTATCTCTCGCGCGGCGGTGTTAACAACATCGTTAGCGCCGATGACGATCGCCACGTCGAAGGTCTCCATGCGCGGATTGATGTCATCCATCTCCAGCAGCAGGTCGTAGGGTACGTCTGCTTCGGCCAGCAGAACATTCATGTGACCCGGCATCCGACCGGCGACCGGGTGAATGGCATACACAACTTCACATCCGTTTTTCTCTAGCAACCCCTGAAGCTCTTTAACCCCATGTTGCGCCTGCGCGACAGCCATGCCGTACCCCGGTATCACGACCACGCTCTGGGCCGCTTCCAGGATATAGAATGCATCCTCTGTGGAGATGGCCTTAACATCGCCTTCAATTTTTTTGCTGGCTCCGGAAGCTGCTCCAAATCCAGAGAAAAGAACATTCGCAAGAGACCGGTTCATCGCCTTGCACATGATGTTGGTCAGGATGATTCCGCTTGCGCCGACCAGAGAGCCAGCCACAATCAGGATGTTGTTGCTAATGGCGAAGCCAGCTGCACAGGCGGCCAAGCCCGAATAACTGTTCAGCAGAGAGATCACGACGGGCATGTCAGCGCCGCCGATCGGCAACAAGGTCATCACACCCAGTGATGTAGAGAGAAGAACTGCGAGAACGAGCCACAGAGTTTGTTCCGGGTGTTGTACAAACATGACGCCACAGACAATATTGGCCAGCAATAGACCACCGTTGACAAAGCGTTGGCCGTTGAACACCAAAGGTCGACCGGTTATCCTCTCACTAAGTTTTCCCCAAGCGACCAGGCTTCCTGAGAAGGTCACCCCGCCAATCATAATCGACATGAAGATAGTCAGCAGGATGAAGCGATCGAGTTGGCTTTGTGAAAGAGCAATGCAGCCAACCAACAGGCTGGCGATGCCTCCAAAGCCGTTGAAAAGGGCAACCAACTCGGGCATGGCAGTCATTGCTATCAACCGAGCAGCAAAGGCGCCAATCAATGTGCCCGCAACGATTCCAAGAAGAATCCAGCGGTAATCGATGATGGCATGATCCAGGAGAGTCACAACCACTGCCAGTAACATCCCCAGCGAGGAGAGGGCGTTGCCCCGTCGTGCAGTGTCCGGGTTGCCGAGAAACTTCAGGCCAAGAATAAAGAGTACGGCAGCGACCGTGTAACTCAGGTTGATCAGTATGACCGTTGGCATTACTTCTTAACCCCTTTCTTTTTAAACATGGCCAGCATCCGATCTGTGACCAGGTAGCCGCCCACGACGTTGATCGTTGCAAAAACCACCGCTGCTGTACCGAGAAAGATCGTTAAGGGTGACCCTTCACCTCCGGCACCGATCAGGGCGCCGACCAGCGTGATGCCGGAGATGGCGTTGGCACCCGACATTAACGGAGTGTGCAGGGTGGCAGGAACTTTTTGGATCAACTCAAAGCCGAGAAATACGGATAAGATCAGGATGAATGTCAGATAAACCATGTCCATGGGGAACTCCCTTTTGATAGGGCCTCTAGCTGTAATGCTTGCGGATCGTTTCGTTGGTGATCTCTCCGTCGTGGGTGATCACGCAGCCGGAGAGAATGTCGTCTTGCAAATCGATCTCAAACAGCTTCTGATCATCGTTCCAGTATTCAGTAAAGAGGTTTGTCAGGTTGTTTGAGTACATATTGCTGGCGTCCCGACACACCTGTCCCGACCAGTTGCCGCTGCCGATTATGACGACTCCGTCAATCTCTACCTCTTCGCTTGCGATTGAGCCCTCGACGTTGCCGCCGCTTGACGCCGCCATGTCAACGATGATGCTGCCAGGCTGCATGCGTTTTACTGTCTCCAGAGTCACCAGCCGCGGCGGTTTTCTGCCGAACACCTGAGCAGTTGTGATAACGATGTCCGATTTGGCGATCTCATCACTCTGGGCTTGTTGCTGTATGTTCAACTGCTCCGCAGTCAACTGCCTCGCATAGCCATCTTCAGTCTGACCGGTTTCACCCAGATCAATATTGAGGAAAGTCGCTCCCAGGGATTCGACCTGCTCCGCGACAATCGCCCGGGTGTCAAATGCCGTAACCCTGGCGCCCAGTCGCCTTGCCGTGGCGATTGATTGCAATCCGGCCACTCCTGCTCCTATTACGAAAACTTTGGCGGGCTTTATGGTGCCGGAAGGGGTCATCATCATTGGCAGAATACGGTTCAAACGATTCGCAGCCTGGAGCACCATAACGTATCCGGCAAGACTGGCTTGGGAACTCAAAGCATCCATCTTTTGGGCCCGTGTGGTGCGCGGAATCATCTCCATGCTGATTGTGCTGACCTGACGGTCTTTCAGGATTTCGATCAGTTCCTGTTCGTTGAATGGGTCGAGATGGCTGACGTGAATCGAGCCACTTTTGAGGAGTTCTGCCTCCTCTGTAGTCGGCTTGTGTATGCGCAGGACGACATCGCTCCTAGAGAAGATCTCCTCGTGGTTCTTGGTCACCATCGCCCCGGCTTGTCGGTATTGATCGTCGCTGAAACCGCTACCGACACCAAGGCCTTCCTCTACCAGGGCATCAACCCCTGATTGCACCAGTTTGGCGATGTTGGCTGGTGACATTGCGGTTCGTCTGTCTGTCGGACTTGTTTCGTTGGGGATTGCGACCAATGTCATTCGTGAATACTCCCGAATAGATTTTTCTTCTTTAAATCATACACCACAACTGAACGAAAATCAGGAGTGACGTGGTTATGATTAGACAATTGAATTCATTCAGACACACAAACCTGAACAACGTGATAAGTTTTCAACTGGACATGAATCAGCAAATGCCAGTATCTTGAGCCCTCGATAATCCCGACCAAAATCTATACCTCTCCACCAAAAGGCCCCAATCATGACTGAACTCGATCAAGCCCTTGAAGCCTTGCGTGCCGACTATGAAGACCCAAAGGCACAATCAGGCTTTTACGACCTGTTTCTCAACTCCCTCTTCATTGTCCCGACCGTCGATGAAATGATCGACAAGGAAGACAAAAGCGGCAAGGATAAGATAGAAGTTCCTTTAATTATTGTTTCTGATGAGACTGATTACCTTATCTTTTTTGACAATAAAGAGAGACTTTATGATTGGGCTGAGAAGGAGGTCCCTTTCCTGCAATTGCCCGGTCATGTCCTCGCAGAGATGACCACAGACGAACTCCATTGGGCGATGAATATAGGGACGGATTACAACAAGCAATTCGCGCCGGATGAGATCGCATGGCTTAAGGACGTGGTTGAACGTTGCAAGGCGGAAGAAGACCAGACCCGCCAGTAGTGGATTGCTTTGGCAGACTACGTTTAATCCAGGAGGCTTGAGCTTGTGAAGAACAGATCCTTCATTCTTCTGTTTATCACCATCTTGGCTGCGTCAACTATTGACATTGCGTTCGAGGCGAATATTGACCTGACCGGACAATGTGTCTGCACCAACGCTACTTCTGTTGAGCATGGCAGAGAAGGGTGAGTTGGTTCGGTCTGCAGCAGTTTCCCGCACAACAGGCTGCTGAGTGCGACTTAGTATGCACGTCAGCGCCTGCCTCTAACAGCTGTGATAGAATGGAGACAGTCTTTTCTTTGGTTTTAAGGAGGAAGCTAATGAACCCATTCACCCCTCTGGCTTTAATCTTTTGCTTCTTATCTCTCGTCGCCTGCCAGCAAGAAGAAGGACCTGCGCCCGCACCCCAACCTTCGGGGATTGTAATTGCCAGTCAGGCCTACCTGGACAACTTTGGTGAACCCCCTCAAGGAAAAGCAGGTGAAGCCTTTGCCCGCGTCGGTTATCTTCCCGTCCACAACGCACCTGATAAAGTGCGGGCTTTTCCGTTTTTCCTGTTCAGTAAGGATGGGGAATTACGACAAATCCTCAACCGCCTGACCGGCGGTGATCTGGTCTTCCCTGAAAACTCCAGACTGTACAGCCCTTTCCCAAGCGATTTGAAGGTAACTTCTGCGTCAGCTGAAAAGGGCACACAAACCTTGTCTTTGATGACTCAACAATCCTGGTCTGAAGATGATATGGCCTCCGCAGGTCTGGCCCTGGCGGCGACTGTCCTCCAGTTTGAGCAGACAAACAAGGTTGTCATCATGCTGAACGGACGACCTCTGCCACAAATGCCTGCAGACGGTTATGTTCGGGATCCTGGAACTTTGATTGCTGTTGAGCCGCCTTCGCTGGTTCTTATGGCAGGCATGTGGGAGAAGGGTACTGATAACCTGGATGAGCTTCTTGTCGAGTTTGATCGGCCCATTAAAGTCAACAGCTTCAAGTTGTACAACAGCTCTGAAGGGTCTATTGAGGGTGAGTACTTCACCTCGATTTTCCAGATGGCCGTTGTTGTTCTGCCGGAGGATAAAACTCTTTATAAGGAGGGTGATGTTTTGCGTGCTGAGTGGGATGTAGTTGATATTATGGGGCGAGCAAACAAAGGCTCAAGCACTATGCCTTTGCGTCGTTACGAGCACTGAAATAGGGCCGTGGCTATCACGGTTTTGTTGCAGTAAAAATTGCCCGAAGCGGGGCAGGGTGGCCTTCGATTGTCTTCGTGTGGTCTTGCGGGTCCAGAAAATCTGCCAGTGACTCAAACTTCATCCACTCTGTTTTGCGCTGCTCTTTTACGCTTGTCCGGTTGATGTCAACACAAGCGACATCTTTAAAACCGCAACGACGCAACCACAAGAGCATGGTCGTGATTGATGGCAGAAACCAGACGTTGCGCATCTTGGCGTAACGCCCTTCAGGCATGAACGCTGCACCTTCCTCTCCCTCGACAACAAGAGTCTCCAGCACCAGTTCTCCTCCTGACCGCAGACACCCTCGCAGCTCAACAAGATGATCAAGCGGCGACCGGCGATGATAGAGAACGCCCATCGAAAAAACCGTATCAAAGCAGGACAGGTCGGCTGGGATATCCTCAATACCCAATGGCAGCACGTAGTGGTTTTTGTCACCCAGGTAACGCTGCACGACATGGAACTGCATAACGGAGAGCAGGGTCGGGTCGATCCCCAGAACAAGGTCTGCACCTTCTCCAAGCATGCGCCAGCCGTGATAACCGTTTCCGCAACCGATATCCAGGATCTTACGCCCCTTTAACGATTGAATATGAGGCAGTACGCGATCCCACTTCCAGTCTGAGCGCCATTCAGTATCAATGTTTACGCCGAACAGGTTGTAAGGGCCTTTCCTCCAGGGGTGGAAGGCCTGGAGCTGTTCAGCAAGCTCATCTGGGCTGATCTCAACGAGATCTTCAGCCTGGCCTATCTCAACCTTTGCTTTTAGTTCTGTCTTTGATGGCTTCAGTTGAGGCAGCCCCTGCAGGGCCTTTTGCCAGAGGGGCATTGTGCCGTGACCCTCCACAGCCATGCGCTCAGGGATCACCTGCTGTAACTCATGAGCCCATTGCTCTAGACCCATGGCTTCGAGTTGTGGATATAAAGATTTGTAGATGGTCATTTTATGGCGACCATGGAGGCAAAGTTGAAGCACTGAAACCAGACTTCACTCATGGGAAATCCGGCTTCCTGTAAGCGCTGTTTATGGCAGGTGAGGCTCTCCGGAATCATTACACGCTCAAGAGCCGTGCGTTTCTGACTGATTTCCAGATCGCTATAGCCGTTGGCTCGCTTGAAATTGTGGTGAGCTTCAGTATGAAAGTCCTGCTTGGCCTGATCATCAAAGGCCATTTTTTCTGACAATATCAACACGCCGCCCGGTTTCAGGCCTTGGTAAATACGTGTGATTAGCGCCAAGCGGTCATCAAGGGGGATGAACTGCAACGTGAAGTTGAGAACGACAACTGACGCGTCCTCTATGGCTATGTCCTGGATATCAGCACAAACCATCTCGACAGAAACCCTTGACGAACTGTCTGAGGCCAAAAGTTCCAGACCTCGCTCCACCATCGCCTCGGAGTTGTCCACGGCAATAATTGTACAGTCAGGCTGATTGATCCGCTGGCGCATCGACAGACTGACGGCTCCCAGAGAGCAACCGAGATCGTAGCAGCGACTATTCGGCTGGGCATACTTTGCAGCCAGGATTCCTATCGTTGAAATCATCGTGCCGTAGCCAGGGACCGAGCGCTGGATCATATCGGGGAAGACTTCTGCCACCTTCTCATCAAAATCAAAGTCGATGATTTCGTTCAATGGCGAAGCATAAATTTCGTCTTGTTTTTTTACCACTGGCTGTCGACCTTTCCTGTCTGTTGGTCATTCGAGAGCCGATTGTCCTTATAGGAAGCCTGGTTGTCAATAGTCTGTTTACATGAGACGAAACAATTCAGGCTTAGAGCTGCAAGGGTTACAAAATTGATTGCTGTGATAGAATCGAAACAGGTAGCAACGTGAGCAAAGGAGAACGATTGATGCCATCAGAATCATTCTCAGTGAGAATCTACCTTCAGGACGGTCACGTTGACGGTGTGAAGGTTGTCGCCAGATCGAAATGGTCCGGACGCGCCCTCGTGATCCCCCGC
>JAAXQF010000287.1 GCA_012974435.1 Desulfuromonadales bacterium
ATGTAAAAAAGGGGTAGGTAAGGTGAGCTCTTCTGGGAATGCAGGTCTCAGCAAATCACTGATCCTTACTGGGACGCAATGTCCCAAAGCGCTCTACCTCGTCAAAAATCCTCCAGCTTTTGAACTCCCGCCACAACCACATCGTGAAGCCAAATACCGAACTGGTAATGAGGTCGGTCTGCTTGCCCAACAGCTTTTCCCTGGTGGAACCGAAATCCCTTTTCATGGCTTGAGTGTCGCGCAGCAGATCGATCAGACACGCCAGCTTATCGATGGCGGTGCGCAAGTGATCTATGAGGCGTCATTCGCTTTTGATGGCATCTTCGTCAAGGTCGATATCCTGTTTAAGGATGGCGATGAGTGGCAGATCCATGAAGTGAAGATGGGAACTGCGACTAAAGAGGTTAACCTCGATGATGTGGCAATCCAGTATTACGTCCTTTCCAACTGCGGCCTTTCCATCTCCTCAGCTTATCTGGTGCATATCAACAACCAGTACGTGCGTCAGGGTAAGATCGATGTGCAGCAACTCTTTACCGGTGACGATGTCACTGAGGCCGCACTTGATCGCCAAGAGGCTTTGCCGGGGTTGATTGCTGACCTGCGGCAGACCTTAGCCGGAAATGAACCGGATATTGATATCGGGCCACACTGCACCGCTCCTTACGAATGTGACTTTATTCCTTACTGCTGGCAGCACATCCCTGAGAATTCGATCTTTGATCTCAAAGGGCGTGGCATCAAGAAGTTCGACTATTACAACCGTGGAATCATCAGGTTTGAGGATCTCTCGCTTGATGACTTGAACAAGGCGCAACGTAACCAGGTTGAAGCTACTCTGAACCAGCAGGATTCGATCAACCCAGAAGGCATCAAGGTCTTTCTCGAAACTCTCTGGTATCCGCTTTGTCATCTCGATTTCGAAACCTTTGATACGCCCATCCCACCTTTTGACGGCACCCGCCCATACCAGAAGATCCCTTTCCAGTATTCACTGCATGTTCAGGAGCGGGCAGGGGCTGAACCGGTACATACCGAGTACCTGGTGGAGCCGGGCAATGATCCACGTCGCGAGCTATCCGAGAGGTTGCTGGCAGAGATTCCTGAGGATGCCTGTGTGCTCACCTACAACCAGGCTTTTGAGAAGGGTGTGTTGAGAAACCTTGCCGAACTTTTCCCCGATCTGGCTGATGCGCTTCTTGCGCGGGTTGAGAATGTGCGTGATTTGATGGTGCCATTTCGCAAGCGCGATTTTTATCGTTGGCAGATGCGTGGTTCTTATTCGATCAAGGTGGTGTTGCCTGCCTTGGTGCCGGATCTTTCTTATGACGGAATGGATGTCGCTGATGGCATGGCGGCGATGCGGGCTTATCATGAGATGTGTGCTCTAGATGATCCGGTGGCGCTTGCTGAGTTGCGTCGGGGGTTGTTGGAGTATTGTCGGTTGGATACTTTGGCGATGGTTCGGATTTTGGGGGAGTTGGAGAGTGGGGTTGAGTAGGGCGTCCCCCGGTTCTCCGGTTTTTTGCCAATTTTAGAAGGCAAGTTGACGACGTTAATGGAGATGTCTTGTCAGTTCGAGTCAGTCTCGGGGACTCGTGCTGGACTCGAACATGATTTAGTTGGGACTTGGGGGTCATAATACCTACTCTAATGTTAGCCAAGTCACTTTGGATTCAAGCAACATGAAGGCTTTACTGCCTTTCTCCCGATGAGATACCGCTGGGGTCGGAGCAAGCCAAGTAACTGTAATTATTTGAAATAGTAGTCAAAAAGATGCTTTTTTAGGTCTTAAATGCTCATTTTGGATGCTAAAATCATATTCGGGGGCACTCAATTTTGAGTGTCCCCATTTCTAGTTGGTGTATTTGTTCCCGCCAGGACCTGAATTATTTCAACATCCGATTTATCTGGTAGATTTATAGCAGGGTTTGGTTTTCCTCTTTAGTTTCACTTCAGATAGAAGGGGGTCCAGATGAGTCGTAAACTGCTTGCCAACCTTGATAGTCAGACAGAAAAACTGCGCGAAGGAGGTCTGTTTAAGGCCGAGCGTCAACTTCACTCACCGCAGAGTTCCTCTATCATCATTGCCTCCGGTCAGGAGGTGATCAACTTCTGCGCTAACAACTACCTCGGACTGGCCAATCATCCGGATTTGATCGAAGCGGCTAAGCAGGGCTTGGATGAGCGCGGTTTCGGAATGGCTTCGGTCCGTTTCATCTGCGGCACTCAGGATGTACATAAACAGCTTGAGGCGCGGATCAGTGCGTTTCTTGATACAGAGGACACGATCCTCTATTCTTCCTGCTTCGACGCTAATGGCGGGCTGTTTGAAACCATACTCGAAGTCGATGACGTTATCATCAGCGATGCCCTGAATCATGCCAGTATCATCGATGGCATTCGACTGAGTCGTGCTAAACGCCTGCGCTACGCTAACAACGACATGTCCGAACTTGAGGACTGTCTGATCGCATCGAAAGAGGCGCGTTTTCGTCTGATTGCAACTGACGGCGTCTTCTCGATGGACGGAGTGATCGCCAATCTGCCGGAGATCTGTGATCTGGCCGAGAAGTACGATGCCCTGGTGATGGTTGACGATTCGCATGCGGTTGGACTGCTCGGGGATTGCGGCAGCGGCACGCATGAATACTGGCAGGTGGTCGGTCGGGTCGACATTTTGACCGGCACCCTCGGCAAGGCGCTCGGCGGGGCGAGCGGCGGCTATACGTCTGGTCGTAAGGAAATCATTGAATGGCTGCGGCAGCGATCCCGGCCTTACCTCTTCTCCAATTCTCTGGCGCCACCGATTGTCTACGCTTCGCTCAAGGTTCTGGATATTATTACCTGTGGCAATGAATTACGTGCTCGGCTGCATGACAACAGTCGCTATTTCCGGGAGCAGATGCTAGCTGCCGGATTCAGGTTGGCAGGGGCTGATCACCCGATCATCCCGGTGCTGATCGGCGATGCGGCTTTGAGCGGACAGATGGCGGAATTGTTGCTTGCCGAAGGGGTTTATGTGGTCAGCTTCTCCTTTCCGGTGGTGCCAAAAGATGAGGCGCGCATCCGCACCCAGATGTCAGCCGCGCATACCCGTGAGCAGATCGACAGAGCCGTTGCGGCCTTCGTCAAAGTCGGTCAGAAACTGGGGGTGATCTGATGGCGCAGAAGATGAAAGCCCTGGCGAAACTGCATCCGGAAGTCGGAATCTGGATGCATGATGTGCCGATTCCGACGATTGGGCACAATGACATTTTGATCAAAATTGTCAAAACGGCCATCTGTGGAACCGATGTTCATATTTACAACTGGGATTATTGGTCGCAACAGACTGTGCCGCTCAATATGACGATCGGCCATGAATATGCTGGGGTGGTCGCGGCTGTCGGCGCGGAGGTCACCGGCTTCGCTATTGGCGACCGGGTATCCGGTGAAGGACATGTGACTTGTGGTCATTGTCGTAACTGTCGGGCCGGACGACGCCACCTTTGTCGCAACACCGTCGGTGTCGGGGTCAATCGCCCGGGTGCGTTTGCCGAATACCTGGTTTTGCCGGCGGTCAACGCCTTCAAGATTCCGGACGGTATCTCCGATGATATGGCGACGGTTTTCGACCCACTCGGTAACGCTGTGCATTCGGCCCTCTCTTTTGACCTGGTCGGTGAGGATGTGCTGATCACCGGCGCCGGGCCGATCGGTGTCATGTCGGCAGCTGTCGCCCGGCATGCCGGAGCCAGGCACGTGGTGGTGACAGATATCAACTCCTATCGACTCGGGTTGGCGGTTAAACTCGGGGCGACACGTGCGGTGCGTATCGATCAGGAGTCGTTGCAGGAGGTTGAGGCCGAGCTCGGCATGACCGAAGGGTTTGATGTCGGACTGGAGATGTCCGGTGCCCCGTCGGCTATTGCTGAGATGCTTGCGACTATCAATCATGGCGGCAAGATCGCCCTGCTCGGCATTCCGGCCGACGCGATGACGGTCGACTGGTCACAGATCATCATGAAGGGTTTGACCCTGAAGGGGATCTACGGTCGGGAGATGTTTGAGACCTGGTACAAGATGGCGAGCCTGATCCAGGCCGGGCTCGATCTGACCGATATTGTCACCCATCGTTTTCCGATCGCGGAGTACGAACAGGCTTTTACAGTAATGCGCTCTGGGCAATCGGGTAAGGTTGTGCTGGATTGGGATTGAAGCCATTGGTCCATTGGGGTCGGACCATAGCAAGTAGCTGTAATTAATTGAGATAGTAGTCAAAAAGCTGCTTTTTTAAGCCTTAAAAGCTCATTTTTGGTGCCAAAATCAAGACCTTGAATGAATCTTGGGTCATAATATCTATTCTAATATTCAAAGTAGGCGTGCACTTTTTGTGTGCGCCCGTTTCCATTCTTGAACCGAAATGGATGATCCTATAGACTCAGCCAAACACCAAACCAAACGAGCAACCAATGCGCTTCATCCACACCTCCGACATCCACCTCGGCAAAACCTACCGCACCTCCACAGGTGAAGCGGATCGCTACGAAGATTTCTTCCACTGCCTGGCCGGAATCGTCACCGATGCCATCGAAGCAAAGGTCGACTTTGTTCTGATTGGCGGCGACCTGTACCACGTCGGCCAGATCCTTCCCAGAACCTTCGCCAAAACCATTGATGTCTTGCAACCCCTCAAAGACGCCAACATCCCCTGCATCGCCATCGAAGGCAATCACGACTGGATTCATCGTCGCGACAGCATCTCGTGGATGGAAGCGCTCTCACAGATGGGTTATATCCGCTTGCTGCGTCCCTCACGGACAGAAGAGGGCGGTTACCGCTTCGATCACTTCGACGAAGAGACCGGCATGGGCGGCCACATTGAAATCAATGGTCTCAACATCTACGGCCTCGGCTACATCGGTGCTCAGGCGGGCGGTCACGTCGAACGTATCTGTGAGGCAGTGACCACCAAGAACAACCTGCTGCTCTTTCACGTCGGCATATGGACCTTCTCGCCGGTCGAGATCGGCAACATGAAACCGGAAGATTCACACCCCTTGGCCGAGACCTTCGACTATGTGGCCCTTGGTCATGGTCACAAGCCTTACATCGTCGCAACCCCTGAAGGCAAAGACTACGCTTACAACCCCGGTTCTCCTGAGCAGGTCAACTTTGGGGAGCAGAAATACGACAAGGGCTATTATTCCATTACTGTGAATGACAGTGAGTATGCGGTTGAGTTCAAAGACACATCACCTCGTCCTATGTTCGATATGACTGTCGATCTGGATGGTGCAGAAGACGCTGAAGGGGCTTTGCTTAAGTTTGCCGAGCAGGTTAAAGCACAACTCCCGGATACCGATGACGAACGACAACCTTTGCTCCAATTGAAGCTGGTTGGTCGCGTCAAATTCCATCCCTTCGAGTTAGGGCGGGAAAGGCTCAAAATCACACTGGAAGAGATTGCAAATCCGCTGCACGTAGAGATCAAGAATCATCTTTCACTGGTAACCAATACTGGTGGTGAAGAGACAGTCAAAAAGTCCCTCGCCGAAATCGAATATGATGTCCTCAAGGAACTGATCGGGGCTAATAGCGAATATCAGGGGCGCGAAGAGGAGTTGTCCAAACTCTCTTTGCAGATTCGTGATCTGGTTCTGCGTGGGGATGTTGAAGACGACGAACTGCTTGGCCTGCTAGACGGGGAGGGTAGCTAATGCAGATCCTCTCCATACAGATGAAGAACATCAAGTCGCATCGTGACAAGGAATACACCTTCTCCCCGGGAATTAATGTGCTCTCCGGCCCTAACGGCATCGGCAAGAGTACGATCTTTGAGGCGGTGGGCTATGCTTTGTTCGGCGTGGATGCCCGTGACTTTGTTGGTAATATTGAGCGCTTTGTGACAATCGGCGAGAAGAGGGGCGAAGTTAAAGTTGTCTTTCAGCCTGGGGACGATGAAACCTATCAGGCGTCGCGTACGGTTGGGACTAACTCAAAGTGGTTGCTGGCCAAGAAGATCGGCGAGGACTTCGAAGTTGAAGATCATGCCAATGCCGAAGAGACGCAAGCTCGGATCAAGGAACTACTCGGCTTAGACAATGGCCGTTCGTTAGCTGACCAATTCAAACTGGTGATCGGTCCCTTCCAGAACGATTTCCTCGGTCCTTTCGTCATCAAGCAACCAACCAAACGCCAGGAAGCCTTTGATGAGATTCTTGGTATTGATGCCTGGCGCAAAACCTACAAAGGTTCCAAGTCGCTGCTCGACGCAGTGACGCACAAAATTGAACTGATCGCTGCCGAGGTTGAGGCGAAGCAGGAACAGCTTGAGGTGCTACCAGAGAAGAAGCAGGTGCTTAAGGATGTTAAGGCGGCGCGCAAAGATCACGGCGACAAGCTGAAAAGTGAACAGGCTGCTCACGACAAAGTCTCAGCGCAGTTGCAGAAAGTTGATAAGCAGAAAGCAGAACTCGATAAGGTGCGTAGTGGTCTTGAGAAGACCCGTGAGAGCATCAAACTGGGTAAGGAGCATATCGGTTCGCAGAGCACTTTAGTCACACAGGCCGAAGAAGCGATCAAGCTGTTGGAAAAACATCGCCCTGGTAAAGAGGCTTTTGAGAAGGCCGAAGCTTTGCTTAAGAAATTGCGCGAACGTGAACAGCAGCGCAGGGTGATTGAACAAGAAGTTGAAACGCTTGGCAGGAACGCTTTACGGCTGACTGAAAGCTTTGAACACGAGACGAAAGAGATCAAACAGAACCGGCTTGATCTGGACAGTGACAAGCAGAAGCTCGATCAGGAACGTCAGTCTCTTCAACCTGACCCAGAAGTTGCCGCTGAAGCTGCCAAACTTGATGCGCTACGTACGCAACTGGAAGAAGTACAGACCGTTCGCAATAAGCTCGATGGCAGTCGCAGCGGCCTGACTGAAGGACGCGACAAACTCGCTGAAGGCGTCTGTCCGTTTTTTCAGGAACCTTGTCAGAATATCGCCGGCAAGGAACCACGTGATGTCTTCTCTGAACGCTTTGCAGCGATTGATGAGCAGAGCCAGAAGTATGATCAGCAGATTACGGACTTGCGCGTAACTGTCACCAATGCGGAACAAGCACAGAAAAAGCTCTATGCGATCAAGGTTCGCTTAGCCGCACTTGATCGGCAGGTTGAGGCTTTTGAAGTGCGCCAGAGAAAACTCACAGAG
>JAAXQF010000289.1 GCA_012974435.1 Desulfuromonadales bacterium
GAGTGGACCGGCGCCAACACAATGTCTTCTCGTTCGTAGATCACTGGTTGTAAGAAGCCTCGCGATGCTTATGTTGTTTTTATGTCGAATTTTAGAGGCCACTTCGATTACAAAACCGGGTGGTCTTTCTTATAAGTCAGGGTCAGTAAGAATTATGAGTTTTTGACAATTTCACCCTCGCTAGACATTGCAGCAGGATTTATAGGAAGCAGATTTATCAGCATATGCCTTCTTCTCTATCGGTACGGTTCTCCCATAAAGATAAAGTTAAAATATCTATCTTCGACTCGCAAACTCGCATTTTGGTGATATGTTTTT
This sequence comes from Desulfuromonadales bacterium, assembly GCA_012974435.1. Lineage (GTDB taxonomy): Bacteria > Desulfobacterota > Desulfuromonadia > Desulfuromonadales > BM103 > M0040. Next base: position 319 of record JAAXQF010000289.1, read on the forward strand.
TCAAGGGGGAGGAGGAATGATTACTTAAAAAACGAACCATGATTGATCCATAAAAAATGAATGTGAGATTGAATTTGATGATGATCGAGAATCTAGCCCAGGACAATGGCGTACGTTGAGTTGCGGATACAGAAGACCAACGGAACCTTTAACTGTTTGTTTTATTGAGCTTGAGCCTTTTGAAGAGAGAGGAAGGCGCCCTCGTAAACGTATACAGAAAAGGACATTCTGATGAGTTATAAGACCATCCTTGTACACATCACTCCCGGCACACGTTGTATTGTGCGACTTGATCTGGCCATCAATTTGGCAATGAAATACGATGCGTCTTTGGTTGCACTCCATGCTTTGCCTCCCTTTATAGCCCAGGGTTGTATCATGGCCCAGATGGGACAAGAGGTCATAGCCATTCAGAAAAAAGCAGCGACAGAATTAATGGCAAAGACTCAAGAGGACCTGCGCAAACACACATCTTCTTTAGATTTTGAGAATATTAAATGGCTCAGTTCTTTTGACGAGCCGCTTGACGCAATATGTGCGCAAGCAAAATACGCAGACCTTGTTGTCATCGGCCAGAGTGATCCTTCAGATGACTCGGGAATCCCCCTGGATTTTCCACAGCAGTTAATTCTTTCTGCGGGGCAGCCGATATTGATTGTGCCCTATATTGGCAGTTATTCGACCGTGGGTAAAAATATTATCGTTGCATGGAACGCCAGCCGCGAAGCAACACGAGCTGTTAAAGATGCAATTCCGCTATTAAAACTTGCAGAAAATGTGCACGTCGTGGCGGTTGATTCTGGATATGGTGAACACGAAAGCTTCCCATGTACTGATATTGTAAACTATCTGGCTCAACATGGCGTAAATGTCGATGTGCACAGGAGCCAGGGTGGTCAGATTGATATTGGTAATGAGCTGTTATCGCGGGCAGCAGATATATCGGCCGACTTGATCGTTATGGGGGGATATGGTCATTCTCGTCTCAGGGAATGGGTCCTCGGTGGAGCAACTCGCACAATACTTGAGTCTATGACGATTCCAGTGCTGATGTCTCATTAGCTTTCATCTTGATTTCTTGAATATCACGACTTACGAGAAGAAAAACAGCTTCTTATTGATAGAGACATTTAGAAGACAAAACAATGGCCACCAGGGTTCGATCCTTGGTGGTTTTTCCTATATGTCAGGGTCAGTAAGGATTTCGCACTTCGGCCAATCCAAGTACACCAGATGAATGCAGTAGGATAAATAGGAATTTCTATTGTCCTGAATAGTTCGCGTTCAACACAGGAGTCAGAAAATTAAAAGGCTTACAGTAATCGTTGTAAGCCTTTTTACGTTCTCGGGGCTTTTCTCTTGAAAGGCATATAGGCCTCAATCCTCAATGCAGAAGACCTTTGTCGACTTGGCGAGAGAGAGAGTTTTGCCCTTAAACAGGTTCGCCACTTCCATGAAGCGTTCGGCGATGTCCCGGGAAAGGACATCACGACAGAACAATACCAGGACGAGTATCTGACCGCTCAGGTAGGCTCCTCCGGTGCCGAAAACGCTTCGCACTTTATAGTCAGAAACGAAGTCTTGGGCCACAATAACCTTTCTCCCCTGGCTATCCGTAGCCGAAGCGGCATCCTCTACAAAAAAGAGGCCCGTCGAACTGCCAATGGTTTTGATGATAATCTCGGTGTCGTGGCTGTCCGCCCACTCCAGGGGAATCCCCAGTTCATTTAGCAACCGGGAGATCATCGGGATGGAGCCGACGAAGGCCGAGGAGATCAAGGGAATGCCAACATGCCCCTTTGACTTGTGCCGGTCCTTCCAGTCTGACTTCTGTCCATATGTCCCGATAAGAGAGAGGACTGGTGTAGTGGCCTTCAACTCGGCTTCCGCTCCGGCCGACTTGGCCAATTTGAGGACAAACTCTTTATTCGACGGTGGTAGCTCTTCAAAGGGAACTGTCACAAAGGTTCGGGCAATCACCACCGACTCATCGAACTTGGTTTGCAAAGCGGTAACCAACTCCTGGGCGGCTTCCTCTAGGTCCTTTGCACGTTCCACGCGGGGTTCTAGTTCAGCCCAGATTCCTGACAAAGTATCCGAAGTCGCTTGATCAATTTTCATAGTTATCTCTCCTCTAGCGTTTGGTGAGATCCCAAAATAAGGGAGCCTGAATCGGTGTAGTTGCTAGAGAGTTCCCTGAAGAGGGATCGCGGTTGGACTTCTTTCTTGCCGATCTCAAACCATGAGAAAAATATATAGCACCCTCTTACTATTGCAAGGCTCTAAATGTAACCACTGGAGGCTTTAAACGAGATCTGATTCACGAACATCCCCAAGAAGAGCGCGAATAGCCCAAAGCAAGACGCCCTAAGATTCCTTAGAAGTAGAGTGGGGCCAGATTTTTGAACTCTTTTAAAAATCACGACTTCCGAGAAGAATTACGGCTTCTTATTTATAGAGACATTTAGGAAGACAAAATTATGGCCACCAGGGTTAGATCCTTGGTGGCTTTTTCTTGACCATTTTACTGTAAATTTATATCGTGATAACTCCGTTACATTATCAATAACCCAAAAGTATCTTGTGGAGAAACTTGATGGATGAAAAACCTCATTATACTGTTTCTGAGGAAACGATCGCTGAAACCAAGAGATGCAAGAAGGGCTTCTCGTGTCTGAAGGGGCAACGCGAAGATCTTTGCCAGGTCGAATCTTGTATTAATGGTAAGGTACATTTCATCAAGTGTCTGGATAAAGAGAACTGCTCCTACCAGGGAACCTTCGGTGACAGCGTCATATGCTACTGCCCGATCCGTAAAGAATTACACAATAAGCATGGTGTATAATCTCTCCTCTAAATAGCCGCGTTTCAGTTACCTTTAGCATTTCTCATAAGTCACGACTTCTGAGAAGGAAATCGGCTTCTTATTGATAGAGACATTTAGGAAGCTGATTAATCCACAAAATGATGGCCACCTTGATCAATTCCGAGTGGCCATTTATTATTTATCAGGGTCAGTAATGATTTCGCAATTTTGTCAATTTCACACACACCAAGCAATGCAGTAGTTCTTTTAAGAACTGTGCTCCTTCCATCTGTAGCAACCCACATCATCGAAAAACGATTCTTAAAATCAGGGTCAGCAAGAACTTCTAATTTCTGTCAAGCGGATCACCCCCAAATCCCTACGTTTTAGGTCGGCTGACTTGAAGGAGCTGAAAAAGTTTTTTGCCAGAACTTTTATCGGAACAGCAGCTATTTGACATTAATGTAAGCTGGATTAAAGTCTTAACTCCCTTGGGAGGACAATCGAACAACCCACTCCCCACAAACGTAGAGGAGAAGATTATGAAGAGAAGGTTATTGGTCGCACTGGTTATGACAATCGCACTGTTGTTGAGCAGCACCGGTTTGGTCGCTGCTGACGATGGGACAATGCCGCCTGCAGAGGGTCAGGCTGTTTATGATTACATCACCAAAACCAGCCCCTATCAGAGCTGGTCCCTGTTCCCGGGAAAGGGCAAGCTTTACAAGGGCAAGCATCCACACGGCGCACTCCTTACCAGCTACGTAAATGATGTCGCACTCAAAGGGATCAACAACAAGGTTGGTACTCTTGCTGATGGTTCAATCATCATCAAAGAGAACTACATGCCTGACAAAACTTTGGGAGCAGTGACAGTGATGTATCGCGTCAAAGGCTATGACCCTGATGCCGGCGACTGGTTCTGGGCGAAATACAAAGCTGACGGCTCAATCGCAAAAGAAGGCAAGGTCGCTGGGTGTATTGGTTGTCACACAGCTGCCATCGGCAACGACTGGGTATTCACCGGGCCGGTAAAATAAGCATTATTGCAACTCAGTGCGGGGGGCAGTGCCCCCCCCCCGCAGTAGAAATGAGTTGAGTCTTGAACCTCCGCTCAGGAGAAAAGAATGTCGGAAGACCTACAACTGGCAGCTAAGGTTCATTACGGCTTCTTACCCAATGACTACGAAGATGATCGACTGAACATCGCGGTCAGTTTGCGTCCACTGTATGCTATCGGTGGCGATTATTGCAGCATCCTTCCTCTGGGGGAAAACCGAATATTGATATGTATTTGCGACGCGGTCGGTCATGGTGTCTCGGCGGCACTCTTTGCGGCGCGGATCAATACCTATGTCCTCACTCATGCCAAGGTCGACATGCTCCCCTGTGAGTTGGTTAACGGCCTGAATGCCTATCTTTGCAAACGGTTGTCCGGTACTGGCATGTACGCGACGTTTTATGCTCTGTTGCTGGATTTTGAATCTGGCACGATGAATCTTAGTGGGGCCGCTCACCCGCCAGTTTTACAGCTTGAAAAAGACCATGACAGATGTGAGGAGTGGCCATCAGCTACCACCTTTCTTGGCATTGAAGATCCGATGCCGGTAGTCTGTAGCTCAGTGCGTCAGCGTTTAAATACAGGGGATCACTTCCTTCTCTATTCTGATGGTTTGATTGAAGTGGAAGATGCCGATGCCCAAGCCTTTGGGACGGAAGGACTGTCCAGCATTTTGATTGCACACCGAAATCTCAGTGGCCAGATGTTGAACAGGGCTATCCTGGGGCAGGCAGAGTCTTATGCGGCAGAAGGTTTTAAAGATGATGTCTTGCTGATGAGTATTACGCTCAAGTAGCCTTCGGTTCTAATGTTTGGGACTGGTTATTTCAATGGTAGAGAAAATCTGAGAGTATTCCTAAAAGTCACGACTTCCGAGAAGAAAATCGGCTTCTTATTGATAGAGACATTTAAGAAGTCAAAACTATGGCCACCAGGGTTCGATACTCGGTGGCCTTTCTTATATGTCAGGGTTTTCAGTAATTCTACATTTCTGTAAATTTTGCATCATCCAAACAATGTAGGAGGATTAATAAGACGCATTGTTGTCAGTTGCGAGTCGTTTCAACCTTCCATTGTTTTTCCGAGAAGTTCCTAAAGTTAAGTCATATATGGCCTTGACAGAACACCTCTTCGAGATAGCTTATTATTAGGGTTCATGTTGAATAGGAGGCTCAGTTCATGTTTATTCCTGTGGTACTTAAAGATGGTCACGAAGAGTTGGTTAGCAAGGACGAGTTACGGTCCCTAATGTTTAACAAACAGGTCATGTCTTTTAAACGTTCTGACGGATGGGTTGTTCTTGGTCGAGATAAAATGCGCGATCTGAAAGTTCCATACAATGGAGTGGAACGGCGACAATACAATGGAGTGGAACGGCGACAACACAATGTATTCTCGTTAGTAGATCACTGGTTGTAAGAAGCATTACGATGATTATGTTGTTTTTGTGATGAATTTTAGAGGCCACTTGGATCATATCCAGATGGCCGTTTTCTTATATGTCAGGGTATCTAAGAATTTCGCATTTTCGTCAAAGCTGAGCACTCCAAAACAATGCAGGAGGATTAACAGTAAATTTTCTGCACCACTTTGCAGAGGCAATAAAGTTGACGCTACAACGCATTATCGATACTTTGTAGTCTGTTGTTCATTTGATATTCGATGCAGGGGGCAGCGGTTGATCAAAATGTCGTAAAAGCTATATGAGAGAGCTACCCGCTTGTGCGGTGAGGCTCTTTATTGTTTTTTAGGGAGTATTTTGTTCTTCATTATTCTTTCAAGGCCCTCATCTAACAGCCCTGTTGTTAAAATCTTGAAGCTCAAACTTTAGCCCTCTACCTACGAAGCGATTTGAACGTACTCGCTAGTAGAACCAGAATGGAAAATTAAGATGAATGGCGGAAATCATCAGTTCGGCCATCAAATTTTTGATTATGATTTCATCACAAATCCTACATTGGTGACACTTTCAATTATGGAATGAGACCATGAATATAAAACCTAGTTATGAAGACCTGACCAAACGTGTCAGTGAGCTTGAAATAGAGATAAAAAATCTAAAGGGTAAGGGGGGTATCTCTTCTCTTCCTTTTAAATTTGAAATCATAGTTGATAACACCCACCCCGTTAGTGTCAAAGATGAGAACGGAATTTATGTCTTTATCAATAAACCTTTTACTGAAAAATTTGGCCTAAACGAAAACGATATAATAAGTAAATCCGATTACGATTTTTTATCGAAAGAGGAGGCAGATTTATACTGTAAGGAGGATCTCCTAGTTCTTGAAAGCGGAGAATCCATTGAACGAGATGTTGTCTTGTATTGGGAGGGCAATAAATGTTTTTTTATCCTCAGGAAGTTCTTAATTTCTAATATTGAAGATAGTACTAATTTTGTCGGTATTGTAAGTATTGATATCACCGTGCGCAAAAAGGCAGAGGCCCTTATCAAGGAGTCAAATGAGGAGTTGGATGCCTTTGTTCACACCGTCGCTCATGATTTGCGTACCCCCCTTACTCCTATTATAGGCTACGCTGAAATTCTCCGAGAGAATTACAAGGAGCAACTAGACGAGCAAGGTTTGTCTTATCTGGCAGAGATCGAAAAAGCAGGGACAGGGATGCTGGATTTTATGGAGGGCCTTCTTTCTTTGGCGAAGTCAGGAACCATCAAACGGCCTATTAAGTTTGTTTCAACCGACAAGGTTGTGGCGAGGGTCATCAATAATCTGGAACCTAACATATCCGCCGCTGGGGCTACCTTGCGAATAAACCCATTGCCCTCTATCCATATACCAAAGGCCTTCTTGGCCCAGATTTTCGACAACCTTATCGGTAATGCTCTTCGCTATGCTGGCAATAGTGGAGATCCTATTGAAGTTGGAGGAGAACAAGCAGGAAAGCAAATAAGATTCTTTGTACGTGACCACGGCCCTGGTATCTCTGAGCAGGAGCGCAAACATATCTTTGAAATCTTCTATCGAGGCACAAACAAAGG
>JAAXQF010000128.1 GCA_012974435.1 Desulfuromonadales bacterium
TGTCAAAGCAATTTAACAGGGATGAAGGGGATGAAAGGGATGTAAGTCTTCAAACAAAAGCCTTTTGACCTTGGTGTTAAAACAAAACGGACCCATAACCCAAACAAAAGTCAGTCCAATAATTAACGCAGAGACTCGGAGACGCTGAGAAGATTGACCAAGGTGTCTGTCCTTTTACCCTCAAAGTTTTTTTACTCTGCGACCTCTGCGTCTCCGCGTTAAAACTTCTTTTGGGTTATAGAACCGAAACAAAAAGACCAAAGCTTTGCTTGATTTTACTCAATCCCCTTAATCCCCTTTATCCCTGTGAATAAGTGTTCTTGATTGTACAGATTTTCATAGATTCTGATCGCGGCTAAGAATAGCTTCCAATTGTGTTAACAACAAAGGTTACAGGCTGTTGCTACCTCGTAGCTAGCTGCGAGGTAGTTCATTCCTCTTTAACGCCCGGATCTGTGCTCTTGAAGAAAGCCTTGATGGCTTCAGTCAGCTCGGTTTGTGGCTTGGTTAAAACGGGGACATTGGGCAAAGAGTGCAGGAAGAGACGGCCGTAACCACGTCTGACGACCCGGCTGTCGAGAATCAGGACCACGCCACGATCGGTGCGTTGCCGGATCAGGCGGCCAAAACCCTGGCGAAAGCGAATCACAGCTTGTGGAACCGTGTACTCCATAAAAGGATCTCCGCCTGCTTTGGTGATGGCTTCGGCGCGTGCTTCAAGAACCGGCTCCGTCGGTACCCGGAAGGGCAAACGGGCAATGATGACCTGCTCAAGTGAACGGCCTGGCACATCGACCCCTTCCCAGAAGGAGTCGGTGGCAAAGAGAATGCTGGTCGGGTCTTTGCTGAATTTTTGCAACAGGTTGTGCCGGGTGGTTTCTCCCTGGCGCAAGACCTGGTAGCCGCGGGCCCCGAGGATTGGTGACAGCTCGCCATGGATACGGCGTAACAGGCTGTAGGCGGTAAAGAGCACAAAGCTGCGCCCATCGGCTGCCAGCAAGGCCTGCTCAGTCAGGTCACGTACGGCCTCGGCGTAGCCGGGACGGCCCGGTTCGGGGATATCGGTCGGGATCGCGAGCAAGGCTTGTTTTTCGAAATCGAAAGGAGATTCCAGGAGCAGTTCCGTCAGCCGACCCGTCTCCAACTCGTTCAGGCCGACCCGGTGGCGCAGGTAGTCAAAGCGGCCGGCAACAGTGAGGGTCGCGCTGGTCATGACGACGGTCTGCATGCGTTCCATCAGGGTCTGTCGTAACAGCGGCGCGACCACCAGGGGTGCGGTGCAAAGTCGGGTGATAATTCCTTCGCCCCGGCCTATGCGACCTTTGGTGATTTCAAACCAGGTGCAGGTCTCCGGGTCTCTGGCGACAAAGGCCTGCAGGTTGTCGGCAAGCACTTGCAGGCGCACACTGACGCCAACCAGGTCGGTACCGAGTGAGCGGCAAGCCTCCGCAGCCTCATCGGGGAGTTTGCGTAAGGCCTTGAGCAGTTCTCGCAGCGCCTCACTGTACTCACTGGTACTGCGTGACAGGCTACGTAGTACGCCTTCGGTTCTCTCCCAGGCCGCTTTTTCGACAAAGGCCGGCACCAGTCGTTGGCGAATCTCTTCTGTTGAACGAATCTCTGTGCCGAGTTCTTTTGCCAGCTCTATCCCTGAGTGTTCCAGGTCTGCAATTGAGCGATCCAGTAAATCCTGGCGTTGGCCGATTAGTGATTCTATACGCTCATGCAGTTCACGGTAGAGAGCATCCTGATCATCCTGCAACGATCGTCCAAGTTGTATAATGAGTCGTGGCAGCAGACCCCGCTGCGGTTTGCGCGGGTGGCGTAGCCTGTTGAGTGTGCGGGCGAAGGCGAAGCGGGTGACCTGGGTGCTGAAGTAGCGCGTGGCGACTTCTTCGAGGTGGTGAGCTTCATCGATCACCAGTCTGGAAAAGGGTGGCAGCACAGCCATTGATGAGTAGTTGTCGGTCTGCTGGCGCAAGGAAAGGTCTGCAAGCAGTAAAGCGTGGTTGACCACCAGGATGTCGGCACGAGACGCTCTGCGCCGGGCCTGGTGAAAGAAGCAGCTGCCAAAGAAGGGGCACTGGCTACGACTGCACTGGTCTGCTTCGCAGCAGACTTCATCCCAGAGCCTAGCGTTGGGCAAGAAGGAGAGGTCCTCACGTGAGCCATCTCCGGTTTGTTCGGCCCATTCCCGCAGGGATGTCAGCTCACCGACGTGTTCATCATCAAACAGGCCGGGTTCAGCCGTGGCGCTTTCCAGCCGGCGTTTACAGAGATAGTTCGAGCGGCCTTTGACCAGCTCAACCCGAAAGTCGAGGCCGGTGGCCCGTTGCAGGAAAGGCAGGTCCTTGCGGATCAGCTGCTCCTGCAGATTGATCGTGTTGGTTGAGACCACCAGTCGTTCGCGGTTGGCAAGGGTCCAGAGGATTGCCGGAACCAGGTAGGCCAGGCTTTTCCCCGTGCCAGTACCGGCTTCGACCAGGGCAATACTGTGATTGTTGAGGGCTTCTGTGACGGCGAAGGCCATCTGCATCTGTTCGGGCCGATCTTCGAACCCCGAGAGGCTGTTGCAGACCTGTCCACCGGGGCCGAGCATATCTGCAACCTGCTGATGCTCGACGGTTGCATTCTCGGTTGGCTTGAAGGCCTCGACGACCCGGTAAAGCTTGCTGACCTGGTTGTTGACGATATAGAAGCCGACCCCCATGGAGCCGAGGTTGCCGGCGATTGCCAGGTCTGGTTCCGAAGGTTGAAGGTGGCCGCTCGGGTGATTGTGGATGATCACGTCTCCCGGCCGGCAGGCCTGGAGGATGGCTGGAACTGCGTCACGGCTGCCGCGGGCAAGGATTTCCACATCCACGACAAGTTGGTCTGTATCGGTCTGGCCAATGCAGAAGACTTCGTTGCCGCCAGACTCAAGAATTTCCTGTCTGAGCTTTTCCTGTGTTTTTGCCGAGAGAAATTTATCCATAAGTGAGAGGCATTATAGAGACGCCGGCTCATTTGTGGAAAGACTTTCTGGATATATTTTATGACTATGGATTTAGCGTGAACTGTAAGTAAGAAAAACGGTAAAAATTAACGCAAAGGCGCTAAGAAAAGCCAGGAAAGACGCAAAGGGTGACTATTCTCTTTTTTTGAAGTGGTTTTCTTTGCGGGCTTTCTTTACCCCTTTGCGCCTTTGCGTTAAATACTTACAACCTTTGTTTTGGTTGTAGATCCGTAAATTAACGCAACGTAAAGAAAACCGCAAAGAGGGATTCTTTCTCCTGGAGGTTTGATGTGTAACGCTATGTTGGTACGCTGAATGCGTTATACCTCGACAAAGTAGTTCTCGCAGGCATGGTCGATGCTGGCCCTGTGCAACTCCGGTTTTTCATCGAAGAAGCGGGCCAGGTCAGTGACGTGGGCGACCAGGTCTCTTGGGTGGCAGGCGTTGAAGGCAATGTTGTGTCGGCGATACCAGTGTTCAATCAGGTGCTCGTAGATGTCTGGTTTGAATTCAATCCGGTTCTTTTCACAGACACGCTCGAAGATCTGTCCGAATTCCGCTTCTGTGGGATGCTCAATCTTTATCTTGTAGCGGATGCGACGTAGGAACGCTTCATCCACCAGGGTCTTGGGCTCGAGGTTGGTGGCGAAAATGACCAACTGGTCGAAGGGGATCTCGAACTTCATGCCGGTGTGCATCGACATGAAATCGATCTGTCTGTCGAGGTTGATGATCCAGCGGTTCAAGAGACTTTGTGGGTCCATCTGCTGACGGCCGAAGTCATCGATGATAAAGAGGCCGTTGTTGGCCTTCATCTGTAAGGGGGCTTCGTAGATTTTGGCGATCGAGTTGAACTCGAGGTCGAGCATGCGCAAGGTCAGTTCGCCACCGGCCATGACGATGGGACGTTGCACCCTGACCCAGCGCTGATCAATGCTGTCAGGAGCCGTGTCATCATCCGGCAGATCTGCAACTACGACGTGATTGACCGGATCGAAGACCGTAATAATCTGGCCGCCCACGTAGAGGGCGTGAGGTACATAAACTGCTCCCGGCAGGACCTGGCCGATGGTTTCCGCAATGGTGGTCTTGCCGTTGCCCGCGGGCCCGTAGATAAACATGGGTGCACCGGAGCTGATCGCCGGGCCCAGACGGTTGACCATATGATCGCTGATGACGATGTGAGAAAACGCCGCTTGCACCACGGCCTCGTCGACAGTGATATTCTGGATGGACTGGTTCTCAACCATCTCCTTGTAATCTTCGAGAACAACGGGGGCCGGACCCACGTAGCGACAGATCTCCATCAGCTCGCCGGCAATTCTTTTACCGGTTGCAGTCGCAACGAAGTTAAAAGACGTCTTGACGAACTGGCTTGCACCACGCACTTCTATCAACTTCTCGCGGCGTAGTAACTCAATGGCTTCATCAAGAATATTGATTGGTAATCCGATACGTTTTGACAGGTCGCCCAGACGAAATTCACCCATGGAGACAAGATGCTTCAGAGACAGGTCAGCGATAAAGTTCAGGTCGAGGCCCGTCTCTTCAACGGTTTGCGGGGCCGGAGGCGTGCGTTTGAAGAACGAATCAAGCTGGTCCTCGCTGATATAACCTAGTGCGACCAGGTTCTGGCCCAGACGACCACCGTGCATGCGTTGGCGGTTGGAGGCTTCGTTGAGTTGCTCTTTGCTGACAATCCGTTTGTTAAGCATCTGCTGGCTCACTGTTCTGCTCATTATCTCTTCTCCTGTGACATTCTATTCTGCGCCGTCCAGTTCTGGTTGCATACCCTTAACGAAGTTCTTGGCACGGCCCGATGGCGCGATAATTCCGTAAGCCATTGCTTCACGCAACTCTTCCTCCGATGCACCGGCCTCCTTCGCGACCGCGAAGTGCTTGGTGAGTCAGTCCGGGCAGTTGACCGCCACGGCACAGGCAACCCTGATCAGTTCGCGGGTTTTAATGTCGAGGACTTCCGAGAATTCATAATCAAGGATCTGTTTACGGATTTTCATGGTTTCTGTCTCCGGTAAAAACTTTAATAGCTATATTTATAGCAGGTTACGTGAGTTATGCATATCGTTTGTGTCACTTTGGCCAAGATCTTTACCGGGCTTGGAGACGCGTCTTTAAGGGGCTCAGTATGTGTTGCTGAAGGTTTTGATTCTTTATCAACTTTCCGGTTGTCATAATCATGCACAATTTATTCGTGGTGCTATTCTTGTAATAGGGTTTTGCCGTTACTACATTGGGACCGCAGACTTGGGGAATGACGCAGTCGAGCTCATGCTTTGAGCTACAGCGGAAGCGTCGTCTCCTCTTAATGTTCTGAATGATGTTTTTTTAGTAAGGAGAACCGTTCATGGATATGAACCGTATGACCCAAAAATCCCAGGAAGCCATCCAGGCCGCACAGGCTCTGGCGACTCGCTATGGTCATGTTGAGGTCGATGGAGAGCACTTGCTGCTGGCTCTCTTTGAACAGCCTGAAGGGCTGGTCGCACGTCTTGTCCAGCGTCTCGACATTGACCCCAAGACTATTACTGCAACGCTGCGCACGGAGGTCCAAAGGTTGCCTGCGGTTTCCGGTCCCGGTGTTGAGCCCGGCAAGATTTATGTCACCCAGCGTTTCAACCAATTGCTGGTGAAGGCTGAGGCGGAAGCCAAGCGGCTTAAAGATGATTACGTTAGCGTCGAACATTTGTTGATGGCCTTGGTTGATGAGGGGGGCAAGACTGCCGCGGGCAAAATTCTTCAGCAATTCAACCTGACCCGAGATCGTTTGCTGCAGGTTCTGACCGCTGTGCGTGGTCATCAGAGAGTCACCAGTGCCGATCCTGAAGCGACTTACGAAGCTCTGGAAAAATACGGGGTCGATCTGGTTAAGCAGGTCCAGCAAGGCAAGCTTGATCCGGTCATCGGCCGGGACGCCGAGATTCGTCGGGTGATCCGTATCCTCTCGCGCAAGACCAAGAACAATCCGGTCCTGATCGGCGAGCCGGGGGTTGGCAAGACCGCTATCGTTGAAGGGTTGGCGCAACGGATCGTGCGGGGTGACGTCCCGGAAGGTTTGAAAGATAAAACGGTTTTCTCCCTGGATATGGGCTCATTGCTTGCCGGGGCCAAATATCGTGGTGAATTCGAGGAGAGGCTGAAAGCGGTTCTCAACGAAATTCGTGAGAGTGATGGCCGGATTCTGCTCTTTATTGATGAACTCCATACTATCGTCGGTACGGGCAAGGCAGAAGGGGCCATTGATGCCGGCAATATGCTGAAGCCGATGTTGGCGCGGGGCGAGTTGCATTGTATCGGTGCGACAACCCTCGATGAATACCGTCAGTATATTGAGAAGGACGCTGCCCTCGAGCGACGTTTTCAACCGGTTCTGGTTGAGCAGCCAACGGTCGAAGACACCATCAGTATTCTGCGCGGTTTGAAAGAGCGCTTTGAAGTTCATCATGGCGTGCGTATCCAGGACAATTCTCTGGTGGCCGCTGCAACTTTGAGCCATCGCTACATTGCTGATCGGTTCCTGCCCGACAAGGCAATTGACCTGATTGATGAGGCCTGCGCTATGATCCGCACCGAAATCGACTCCTTGCCTGCCGAACTCGATGAGGTGTCGAGACGGGTGATGCAGCTGGAGATTGAAGAGGCTGCGTTGAAGAAGGAGAAAGACAAGCCGAGCCAGTTGCGCCTGGAGCAACTGCGTAAGGAGTTGGCAGACCTGCGTCATCAATCTGATACTTACAAAGCTCAGTGGGAGACGGAAAAAGAGGATATTAAAAAAATTCAGTCCTTGCGGGAAGAGATCGAAAAAGTCCGTCAGCAGATTGCCATAGCGGAGCGCGAATATGACCTGAATCGTGCCGCAGAGCTCAAGCACGGCCAGCTGCCTGTACTTGAACAGCAACTTCAGGTGGAAGACCGCAGGCTGACTGATGCTGATGAAGGTTCGCGCCTGCTGCGTGAGGAAGTAACGGAAGATGATATCGCCAGCATTGTCGCACTCTGGACCGGTATCCCCGTCACCCGGTTGGTTGAAGGTGAAAAGGAAAAACTGCTCAAGATCGACGAGCTCCTGCACCAACGTGTGATC
>JAAXQF010000133.1 GCA_012974435.1 Desulfuromonadales bacterium
CACCCTTCAACTCAAATTCCTCAATATGCTTCCACTTTAAACGAGTTGATTCTGTACCATGACGCATGCCCGTATTTGCCAGTATCAACACATAATCACGTAGTAACGTTCTAATCTGCCGAGTCACCTCTTTCTTACCTGTTTTGTGCCACTTCCTCATAAACCGATAAAGTTGCTTATACTCAGGAAACTCAAAACTCGCTCGCCGCTCTGTCTTCGTACCCGTGTTCTTTAAATCCGGTATTCGATATTCACTCATCCAGTTATTTTTAAGCGCAACCGAGAATACTTTTTTAAGCGCAGAGTTGTGATTGTTAATGGTTGACTGTTTTGGCTTGTGTCCAATTTTACCAATCCTCCACTTATCAAATTCCATCAGCTTTTTATGGTCAATTGTGTCGATGTTGAAATTCCCAAAATACGGAATTAGATAATTTTCAATCGCACCGATGTAGTGCTTGTAAGTTACTTTGCCATAGCCGCTATCCAGTTGCTCCTGTAATTCAGCAATAGTCGCCCTTGCCACATCTGCAAACTTCTTCGTCAGTAAAGCCATGTTGTGTTTTTCTCTAAACTTCACATCATCGTAACGCTCGCATGCAATCTGAGCGGCTTCATCTAGATCGGTTTGTTTCGTTGAAATCCGATGCCATTTGCCCGTCGGCATCTTCAATCTTGCTTGCCAGTAATTGTCACGCATGTACAAAACAACCTTACCTTCTCTATAATGGTGTAGCTCTTTGTTATCAACAGTCATAAAAACCCCTTTGACAATATTGCGTCTAACCTTAAGTATCTGATATGTAGAGACAATAACATATTGAAGTGATTTTGTGTAACGACTGTGTTACGGGTTATTTTTAGATAAAAAAATAACCTCAGAAACGTAAGTAACTGAGGTTATTGATTTAAATGGTACCCGGGACGAGAATCGAACTCGTACAGGATTACTCCCGAGGGATTTTAAGTCCCTTGCGTCTACCAGTTCCGCCACCCGGGCAAAGTGTAAAAAGTTCGCTATTATTAATGCAATATTGAGCCACGTGTCAACCGGAGGTTTTCATGCAGGACATTTTTGTTTGCCCGCACTGCGGGAAAGCAAGTCAACGATACCGAAATCCCTTTCCAACTGTTGATATCATTATTGAAGTAGAGGGCAGGATTCTACTCATTGATAGGCTCAACGAACCCTTCGGCTGGGCTCTTCCGGGCGGGTTTGTGGACTATGGAGAGTCTTTGGAAGAGGCTGCGATTCGTGAGGCACGAGAAGAGACTGGACTTAATCTTGAGAACCTCCGACAGTTCAAGGCCTATTCTGAACCAGAGCGCGACCCTCGCCAGCACAACATTTCCATGGTTTTTACCGCAGTAGCCCATGAAGAGCCAAAAGCTGGAGACGATGCCAAGCACGCCCAACTCTTCTCAATAGACGAACTACCAACGAAACTCTGCTTTGATCATGCGACTATTTTGCAAGACTATATTTCAGCGAGGAAATGAAATTCAGGAACTTTTTCGAGCAGTCCATGCTTGTGACAGAGGGTAAAGTAGAGCCGTAACCCTTCAATGTGACCATCCGTTAAATCGTAAGACATGCCTCTCCAGTAGTCCTCCAGCTGTACAGCAGTGAAAACTGTTTTTTTCGACAGACTCCGTGCCATTTCAGGTAAGTGTTGAAATGCATTATTTCGTGCTGATTGCAGTTGTGTAGACAGTTCTCGGAGCTCCTCGGGATATCTTGTGGCAGCTTCTTTCCTTAATATCCAGAGAGCAAAAACGAAAGGCAGGCCTGTGAAGTGATACCAGAGAGCACCGAGATCAGTGATCTGAAAGCCTTCAGGACAAGACTTTGCCGCTGCCAGTGCCCGGTCACCGATCAGCAGAGCGCTCTGCCCCCCGTTCAAAAGAGCTTCAACTTCTCCCGGCGGGACGAGATACGAGACATCGTTGATACCACAAAATTCCTTGAGGAGAATCTTAAGCAGGTTGATGGACGTTGCGGACTCACCGGTAATGGCGACTTCGCTACCTGCAAGAGTCGCCAAGGGTCCCGGGGTAAAAAGCAGGACGCTATGAACAGGACCGACGCTGCTGATAGAATGCCCAGATAGCAGAAGATAGTCATCGGCGTTCAGGCCATATTCGAAAGATGACGATGGACAAGCATCTATCGATCCATCAGCCAGCATGGTATTCAGTTCGGAAGGGACTCCGGCAACAATTTCTCCAGCAAAACCTTCTTGTCGCAGGTAATGAAAATAGGGGGCTACATTCAGGTAAGCGATGCGTCCGATTCGCAAGGTCATAATCTCTTACTAACTTTAAATGCTGGAAGCAAAGAAAATGCGGGGATAAATCCCCGCATCAGAAAACTTTGTTGAGTTATATTCGATCAGGGAAAATCAATCGAGTAGACATCTTTTGCTTTAATTTGAAAGGCCCCGTAACCGGTGGAGCCGTAAAACTCAGCATCAGAAACAATGGCTAAAGTCATAACATTGCCTGATTTAAGTTTGACATCAACCTTGAGCTCTTCATCTCTGACCTCAGTGAAAGTCACCGTATCAATATGTTGAAAAGGTATCGTTAACTGTCCTTGACCGCGTAAAGTATCCAGGAAGGTTTTGCCATTCATGGAGAACTGATTGAGGATGGTCGAAATTCCATCGCGGTCTTTGAGCTCTGCCTGAATACGAACATCCGTCTCAGGAACGGTCCCCTCAGGAGAGCCACCCAGCCCCCCCATACCCATACAGGGCAAAGCAATCATCATCAGTAAAAATAGAAGCAATCCGCGTTTCATAACAACCTCCAGATATACCTTAATCGATGTCGCATGTTAGCACGCTCCATCAGCGGGTTCAATGGCCAAACAACAGCTATCGTTTAAGGTTCCACTCAGGGCAGGAAAACTTTTCGGCACACAAACTTTCAGCCTCCTGAAGTTCGCTAAGGCTTGGCTCCAAACGATCCCATTCGAGCTGAAGATGCGTAGAGAATACCTCTGTAAGAACCTCTTCTACTTCGTCAATGGTCAGCTTTTTCTTACTCCACTGATTCAACCAGCCGACACTCTCCAGAGAACCTGACGCCATATTCACGTCTATCTTGAGGGCCTTGCCAAGCAATTCAAGGTCCATCTCTAAAGGAATCGAACCATGCTGAAGAAAGGACTGCCCGTGACGTTTCTGTGCACTTCCGGCAACCTTGCGGCCCTCGATCACCAGCTCATATTGAGAAGGTGCTGAAAAACAAACCGCCTTCATTGCGTTCTGTTGCCCGCCTCGCGATTTACCGGGAACCAATTCTGCAGGGAGGCCCAGCTGCAACAAGGTTTTTTGCAGGACCTCTGAAATAACTCGATAACATTCCAGAACAGAACCACCAAACAGGCCTGTATTGAGAGGAGAAATCACGGAATAAGTGACTTCCTGATCATGAAGGACGGCTCGACCGCCGGTTGACCTGCGCACGACGTCAAGGCCCGCCCGAGCACAAACATCCAGGTCCAGATCCGTGTGAACCGACTGGGCATAACCAAGGGTCACCGTAGCAGGTTGCCAGCGATAGAAACGAAGCACCGGTAAGGAACGGCCACTGGCAACCGAGTTCAACAAGGCTTCATCCAGAGCCATATTCATGGCACCGGTCTGATCGCCAGAGTTTATCAAACGCCACTTATGCATGTTTGACATCATCCACCAATAAAAAAGGCCAGGAGAACCCGGCCTTTTTTATTATTAGAGTTTTAAACGTTCAATGAAACCAGTATCGATATCCCCCTCGATAAAGTCCTTGTTGTTCATAATGCGCTGATGAAATTTAATCGTCGTCTTGATACCGCCGATAATGAATTCATCAAGAGACCTGGCCATGCGCTTGATCGCTTCTTCGCGGGTATCGGCATGAACAATCAACTTGGCAATCATTGAATCGTAATGAGGAAGAACAACGTACTGGTCGTACACTGCGCTGTCGATGCGTACACCCAGACCACCAGGAGGATGATAACCGTCAATTTTACCGGGGAAGGGAGTGAACTTGAAAGGGTCCTCGGCATTGATGCGGCACTCGATTGAGTGACCATTGATCTTGATGTCCTTTTGCTTATAGCGCAAAGGCTCACCGTAGGCGACACGAATCTGTTCCTTGATAATATCAACGCCAGTGATCATCTCGGTGACAGGATGTTCTACCTGTACGCGGGTGTTCATCTCCATGAAATAGAAGTCACCCTGTTTGTCGAGCAAAAACTCCATGGTGCCGGCGCTGGTATAACCGATCGACTTTGCCGCATTGACTGCACATTCACAAAGTTCCTTGCGCTGAGCAGCGGTAATGGCCGGGCAAGGCGCTTCCTCGATCAGTTTCTGATGACGTCTCTGAATGGAACAATCGCGCTCCCCGAGGTGTATGACGTTACCGTGGTTATCCGCCAGGATCTGAACTTCGACATGACGTGGATTCTCACAGAATTTCTCGATATAGACGTCGGAATTACCAAACGAAGCTTGTGCTTCAGCTCGAGTCATAGCGTACAGATTCGGCAGGGATGCTGGCGAATGAACGACCCGCATACCTTTGCCACCGCCACCTGCTGTCGCTTTAATGATCACCGGATAACCGATCTCTTCAGCGATGCGTTGAGCTTCTTCTGCCGTCTCCACATTATCCTTGGTGCCAGGTAGGATCGGTACACCGGCCTTGATTACTGACTGGCGACCGGCTATTTTGTCACCCATAACACGGATATTATCAGGAGTCGGGCCGATAAAAGTAATGCCACAGTTCTGACAGATCTCAGCGAATTCTGCATTCTCGGCCAGGAAACCGTAGCCAGGATGAATAGCCTCAGCATCAGTGACTTCTGCGGCGCTGATAATAGCCTTCATATTGAGATAGCTTTCGCTACTCGGAGCCCTGCCGATACAGATACTCTCATCCGCAATCTTGGTGTGTAAAGCATCGGCATCCGCATCGGAATGTACGGCAACGGTCAAGATGCCGAGTTCCTTACACGCGCGGATAATGCGCAGAGCAATTTCGCCACGATTGGCGATCAGGATTTTGCGAAACATTGGGGCCTCCTTGGCCTGGCAGCCTGTCGGACTATCTGGGCTGAAGCGAAAATTTGTATATTTGAGATCAGATTTTGGCTCACTTGAGAATAATAGCCATAGCTATTGGTCGATAAGGAGCTGAAATCTGGGCCAAGCAGACGGATTTGCAGCCAGTTCATTAGTAGTCCGAGAGGTTGCTAAAGGCGTTCCACCTTAAAGAGAGGCTCACCGAACTCGACCGGAGCAGCGTCTTGTTTTAGGATCTCAACGATCTTACACTTGAATTCTGCCTCAATCTCGTTAAAGAGTTTCATTGCTTCCACAAGGCAAACAGTTTGGCCCGCCTCTACAATCGCGCCGACATCAGCAAAAGAATCGGCTTCAGGGCTTGGCTTACGATAGAAGCTGCCAACAATCGGTGAATTGATTGTCTCATACTTATCATCGACAACAGCTGGCTCGGCAGCTGCAGAGGCGGCAACGGGAGCAGCAAGGGCAGAAACAGGGGCCGGAGCAGCCGAGGCAACTGGCGCTGCAAACTGGACATACTCTTTATCCGGGCCACGCTTGATAAGAATCTTCTCTTCAGCGTTTTCCATCTCGAATTCCGTGATATCAGTGTCGGTGATCATTTTGACCAACGCCCTCAGATTTTTAATCTCCATCGATATTCCTCCTTAGTTCACCGGCATCACTTTAACCCGCCGGGCAATATGTTGAGTCAGTTTAACAGAATCTTGCTAAACGTCTTGGGGATTTTTGTCAAAACACGGTAACCATCGTCTGTCACCAAAATAGTATCCTCTATTCTCACACCACCAACCTTTGGAACATAGATACCAGGTTCAATCGTGAATACCATGCCGGGTTCTGCAGTCATTTTACTACGTGGCGACACAGCAGGGGCTTCATGAATCTCCAACCCGACGCCGTGTCCCAGGCCGTGACCAAAGTAATCGCCGTAGCCACAGTTTTTTATATGCTCTCTGGCGATTCGATCCAGTTCTGACAATTCAACACCTGGGACAACTGCATCCAGTGCACGATCATGGGCTTCAAGAACCGTATCGAAAATAGTTTGCAACTCCCTGGACACAGTGCCCATGGCCAGAGTCACAGTTTCATCTGAATGGTAGCCTGACAAGCGACAACCAAAGTCAATCGTTACAAGCTCGCCAGCAGAAATCAACTTGTCGCTGGCAATGCCGTGAGGCAAGGCACCACGTGGCCCAGAAGCAACGATAAGATCAAAAGCCTTTTCTTCAGCTCCACGTTTTTTCAACGCAAACTCAAGAGCGAGTGCGATATCGATCTCTCTCACACCAGGCTTGATCATTTCTACAATGCTGGCAAAGGCATCTGCATTTAACTCTGCAGCCTTTGTTAGAAGATCAATTTCATCAGAAGACTTGTGCAAGCGAAGGCATTGCAATTCTTCATTCAGGTGCTGCCAGTGCCAATCAGTATTGCCTTTTACTTGCAATTCTCTGGTAAAACCAAAAGATAGCGTTGATTCAAAACCAATCTTTCTGATGTCACGCGAAGACAATTGTGCAACAACCCCGTCAAGCTTGGTTGTGTATTCACAAACCTGATCGGCAGTCACTTCTTCATTAGACTGTGTTGTATAGCGCGAATCAGTGAGAAAAACAAGATGATCGGAGAAGAGGATCAGTGCTCCATCACTTCCGGTAAAACCGCACAGATAGCGAATGTTTTCAGGCTGGCAGAAAACCAGAACATCAAGATCAAGTTTGACAAGAAGATCAACTGCTTTCTGCCTGCGATGTGAATAGAGCATAGTTGCAATAACAGCTATGAAATGTGGGCAATCAGGCCGCGTAACGCCAGCTGATAGCTCATTGCACCAAATCCTGACACCTGCCCTAAAACCACACCGGCGACATAGGAGTGATGGCGGAATGATTCGCGTGCATGGATATTTGACAGATGCGCTTCGATAACGGGAAGCGCGACAGAAGAGATGGCATCTCGCAGGGCGACACTCGTGTGTGTTA
>JAAXQF010000292.1 GCA_012974435.1 Desulfuromonadales bacterium
CCTTTCTAACTATGCCTTCCCCGGAAACGTCCGGGAACTCAAGGCGATGGCCTACGATGCGGTGAGCTTCCACAAGACGAAGATACTCTCCATGGAGACCTTCAAGAAGGCGATCGGCGAGAGTGAACTGTTCGAAATCCCCCCCGCCGGGGAGGAGGAGCTCTTCGCCGGGCTCGAAAGTCTGCCCACCCTCGGCGTGGCCACCGAGTCCCTCATCGCTGCAGCGCTGAAGAGGGCCAAGGGAAACCAGACCATCGCCGCGCGGATGCTCGGCATCTCCCAGCCCGCTCTGAGCCGGCGCCTCAAGCAGCGCGAGGATTAGTCCCCGTCGACAAAACGAGCTAAAACCCGCTCAGCCCCTCCCATAAAAGATCATAACAATTTGCATCATCATCTGTTTCTGCATAACCAAGGCCCAACCAGTTAATTTTAAAGCAATTTCCAACATCCTCTAGCTGTATCCGATAGCATACTGCATAACCTTTCCGCCCCTTCACACCAGCACCGCAATCCGACTTTAACTATTAATTCCGGCAACTTAACTATTGCATCCAGAACTGGCACAGGCCTTGCTCTATAAGAAGATCGAATCGAGCGCGAAACGGACTATGAGCGGCCAAGGCTTATGGCCCCCAAAATCGATCATTCCACCAACCGAAGGAGAGCAGAGACATGGCAGAGGCAGCAAGGATCATCGAGATAAAGAGCAAAACCCGTATGGAGCACGACCTCATCGGAGACCGCGAGATCAGCAACGACTGTTATTACGGGGTTCAGACCTTGCGTGCCCTGGAGAACTTCGAGATCACCGGCATTCCCATCTCCACGACCCCGGAGATGATTCATGGCCTGGCCTACGTAAAGAAGGCCGCCGCCCACGCCAACCGGGATCTGGGCCTCCTCTCCGTCGAGGTGACCAACGCGATCAGTCAGGCCTGCGACGACATCATCGGCGGCGCGCTCCACGACCAGTTCCCCGTCGACTGCATCCAGGGCGGCGCCGGCACATCCACGAACATGAACGCCAACGAGGTCATCGCCAACCGCGCCCTGGAGATCCTCGGCTACGAGAAGGGGCGCTACGACATCGTCCACCCCAATAACGACGTCAACTGCTCCCAGTCGACCAACGACGCCTACCCCACCGCCTTCAGGATCGCGCTGCACATGGTCATCGAGACGCTCCTCACGGAAATGACCGCCCTGCGCGATTCCCTCAAGGCCAAGGGGGAGGAGTTTGCCGACGTGCTGAAGATGGGCCGCACCCAGCTGCAGGACGCGGTTCCCATGACCCTCGGCCAGGAGTTCAACGCCTACGCCACCACCTTGGGCGAAGACGTTCTGCGCCTGCGGGAGTCCCAGCAGTTGCTGCTTGAGATCAACCTCGGCGCCACCGCTATCGGCACCGGCATTAACGCCCCCCACGAATACCCCGCTTTGGCGGCCGATTATCTGCGCAACTTCTGCAAGATCCCGGTAACCACCGCCCCCGACCTGATTGAGGCGACCTGGGATACCGGCGCCTATATGCACGTTTCCGGCATTCTCAAGCGGACGGCGGTCAAGCTCTCCAAGATCTGCAACGACCTGCGTCTCCTCTCCGCCGGGCCGCGGGCGGGACTGAGCGAGATCAACCTGCCCAAGATGCAGCCCGGCTCCTCGATCATGCCCGGCAAGGTGAACCCGGTCATCCCCGAAGTCGTCAACCAAATCGCCTTCAAGGTCATCGGCGCCGATCTCACCATCACCATGGCCTCGGAAGCGGGGCAGCTTGAACTCAACGTCATGGAGCCGGTCATCGCCTTCAGCCTCTTCGACTCGATCGCCCTGCTGACCCGCGGCTGCCGCACCCTCGGCGAGAAGTGCATCGACGGCATCACCGCCAACCGGGAACACTGCCGGAAGATGGTGGAAAACAGCATCGGCATCGTCACCGCCCTCAACCCCTGCATCGGCTACGAGAACTCCACCTCCATCGCCAAAGAGGCCCTCGACAACGACCTCTCCGTCTACAAACTGGTCCTCGAAAAGGGGCTTTTGAGCAAGGAGAAGCTCGACGAGATCCTCTCCGCCGAGAACATGATGCACCCTCAGTTCATCAGTTAGTCGACGTCGGAGGTCGGGGGCAGGTGGCCCCGACCCCCACAACTTGAGGACCAGGTCACCTGTTCCGGATATTTTCAACAAGCACTTTCATCTGGAAACGGATGAAACAGTTCAAACTAAACAAGGAGTCTTAGATGTTACTGTTAGAAATTATCGTCGTACTCGCAGCCATTTATTTCGGTGCCAGACTCGGCAGTATCGGTATCGGTTATGCGGGCGGATTAGGGGTTATTGTTCTTACCTTAGGGCTTGGACTGAAATTAGGATCGATCCCTATCGATGTCATCCTGATCATCATGTCAGTGATCGCAGCCATTGGGGCGATGCAAGTGGCTGGTGGACTTGATTACATGGTCAGCGTTGCCGAGAAAATCTTGCGTAAAAACCCCAAGCACATTACCTATCTGGCGCCAGTTGTTACCTATGTCATGACTTTGCTTGCCGGGACTGGGCATACTGCGTTCTCTACCCTGCCGGTTATCGCCGAAGTGGCAAAAGAACAAGGAATTCGTCCTTCAAGGCCACTCAGTATCGCGGTTGTTGCATCGCAAATTGCAATCACCGCCTCACCGATATCGGCAGCCGTGGTATTTTTAAGTGGTGTCTTGGAGAAACAGGGGGTCGGTTATCTGGAGCTGCTTGCGATATCGATTCCTTCTTCTTTTCTTGCCTGTATGGTCGGGGCTTTTGTTGCCACCTTTATCGGTAAAGATCTTAAGGATGACGAAGTCTACCAGGACCGGTTAGCAAAGGGTCTGATTAAGATGCGGGGAGAAACCAAACTAGAAGTCAAAAAAGGAGCAAAACTCTCGGTTACCATCTTCCTTTCAGCAATCCTTATCGTTGTCACCTATGCAACACTCATCAGCACTAAGGTCGGCATCATTACCAACCCGATAGTTCCACGCAACGAAGCGATCATGCTCTTCATGCTTGCAGCAGCTGCCTTTATCACTTTCTTCTGTAAAATCGAATCCGCAAAAGTTCTAAACACTTCGACTTTCAAGTCTGGCATGAGTGCTTGCATCTGCGTCCTGGGTGTTGCTTGGCTTGGGGATACATTCGTCTCAAACCACATTGCAGAAATAAAATTATTCGCTGGCGACCTGCTTAACGTCTACCCCTGGATGTTGGCAGTTGTGCTTTTCTTTGCCAGTACCTTACTTTACTCTCAAGCGGCAACGACCAAGGCGTTGATTCCAACGGCAATCCTCTTAGGTGTTGCCCCTCTTACCATCGTTGCTTCATTTGCGGCAGTTAGTGCGCTTTTTATTCTGCCAACCTACCCGACACTGATTGCAGCAGTTGAAATGGACGATACCGGTTCTACCAGGATTGGAAAATATGTATTCAATCATCCGTTTATCATTCCTGGGGTGGTTACTATAACGCTCTCCGTTGCCTTCGCATTTATCATCGGTGGCATGATTTTATAGCGGCTGAAAGGGATATCCGATGACTGACGCAGAAAAAATCCGCTGGTTCCGCCAGGTTTCCAAATCGATCACCGCCCGCAGCCTCGACTCCGGCGCCAACCTGCAGTGGCTGCAGGAGCAGATGCACCCCTATCTGTCGATCACCATGCATGATGAGGCGGAGGCAATCGGTTCACTAGCCTTTCAGCTCCCCGCGTTGAAGATCAACAAGCGCCTAGTGCTGCGTGACACCGAGAAGACCCTGATCCTCGCTCGGCTCAATCAACCGGGGTCGCTTTACAGTACCCTGAAACTGCTGCGCGAGCGGGAGATCTCCTACGCGCAGTTCACCCATTCTTACGCGCCGATCCCTGGCGTTGGAGAGGAACTGGAGCTGCAGCGCTTCGAGTTCGACCGGCGCAGTGCAGAGGAGATCATTGCCGGGGATGGGGTCAGGATTCCTCAGCGGATGCAGAAAGAGGTACGCATTGAGCTGAAAAAGCGTTACCCGCATTACGACTTCTCCCGTTTCGAAAAAGAACTGCGCTTGATCTGGCTGAACAACGAGGACTATGTCCGTCATTCCCCGCCCCGCCGGGTGGCGCAGATAATCTGGCTCTATCACCAGGCCGTCGCTCATGGTGGGGTTTACCTCGATGTCGAAGTCGCCGAAGAAACCATGGAGAATCCAGAATACCGGATCATGTTCGCGGCCGGTAACCCGCCACAGCTCGATTTTCTGCAGCAGGTGATGGAAGTCTATCAGCGTTTGCAGGTCGGCATCAAACGGGCCTACTGCCTGACCATTCACAACGGCGTTCATCCCTATTTCCTCGGAACTTTTTACGTCAGTGGTGAAGGCAAAAAACTGCTCGCCAAAGATGGGTTCCTCTACAACCAGCTGGAGCACGAGCTGTTCAATACCCAGATTTTGGCCACCGCCTCCGATACCTATCGGATGGTGACTAAGGGTCAGCTGGCCGGGGTCGACGCGGCGTTGATCAACGCTTTTGCCAGTTTCTGTCATACCTCCCTTGGCCACAACCAGCCGGATCGCTTCAATTACCAGCAGGTCGAGGAGAGTTTTACCGCCGATCCGGAGATGGCCCTGAACCTGGTGGCGCTGTTCCGCATCCGCTTCGAGCCGCAGCTTCCGGAGCGGGAAACCAACTACCAGGAGTTGCTGGCCGAGCTGGAAAAGGCGATCGCCGCTTACAATACTGGTCACGCCTACCTCGATGGTATCCGCCGGGCGATTTACCGCTGCTGCCTGTTGTTTGTCACTCACACCTTAAAGACCAACTTCTTCGTCAGTGAAAAACACGCTCTGATCTTCCGCCTGCATCCGGGGTACCTGGAAGAGTTGGGCCGCGAGTTTACTGACGACCTGCCGCCGGAGCGGCCTTTCCGGGTGACCTTCTTCTTCGCCCGGCACGGCTGCGGTTACCATATCGGTTTCTCCGATATCGCCCGTGGTGGCTGGCGAACGGTGATGGCGAAGAATCGTGACGACTACATCACCAGCGCCAACACCATTTTTCGAGAAAACTACGTGCTTGCTCACACCCAGCACCTGAAAAACAAGGATATCTACGAAGGGGGCTCAAAGATGGTGGTGGCTCTCGACGCCGCCGACCTGACCGACCCGGAGACCGTCACCCGCCGCCTGTACAAGCTGCAGTACGGTTTCATCCAGGCGTTTCTCGATATTTTCGTCACCGAAAACGGCCGGGCCCGCGACCCGCGGGTGGTCGACTACTACGGCGAGGATGAGCCGATCGAGCTGGGTCCAGACGAGAATATGCACGATGAAATAATCGAGTTGATTGCGCGCATCTCCCAAAAACGTGGGTACCTGCTCGGCCCCGGCGTCATCTCCAGCAAGCAGTTCGGTATCAACCACAAGGAGTTCGGTGTCACCTCGACCGGCGTGATCACCTTTGCCGATATCACCCTGGAGCAGATGGGGATCGATATGCGCAGCGACCCATTCAGCGTCAAAATCACTGGCGGCCCCGGCGGCGATGTCGCTGGAAACGCCCTGCGGCTGCTGATGGAACGCTGCCCACAGGTGCAGATCCGGATGATCCTCGACGGCACCGGGGTCTTGGTTGATCCGCAAGGCGCGGATATCGAAGCTCTGCAGCAGGTGGTTTTAAAGAGCGATATCGATCAGTTCGACCCCGCTGCGCTGCACGACGGCGGAATGATGATTTTCCGTACCCATACCCACAAAGAAGGGCTGCGGGAACTTTATCGCAAAGTGACGATGCAGGATGGAGAACTGTCCGAAGAATGGATCACTGTCGATGAGTTCTACCGGCTATTCAACAGTTTGATCTTCACCGTCGAGGCGGACCTGTTTATCCCCGCCGGCGGTCGTCCGGAAACGATCCATATTGAAAACTGGGAGCAGTTTTTGCCGAACGGAAAACCGAGCGCCAAAGCGATCATCGAAGGGGCCAACTCCTATATCACTCCGGCGGCTCGTGATCAGTTGCAAAAAGCCGGAATCATCATCATGCGCGACGCATCGGCCAACAAGTGCGGGGTCATCTCTTCCTCCTACGAAATCATCGCCAACCTGCTGATGAGCGAGAAGGAGTTTATCGCTGAAAAGCAGCAGTATGTCGGCGATGTGCTGCAGATTCTGGAAAAACGTGCCGCCGACGAAGCGCGGCTGATTTTCCGCCGTCACCAACAAAGTGACGGGACGCTCAGTTACACTGATATCTCGGCGGCCCTGTCGACCGAGATCAACGCTCACTACGCGAGGCTGTTCGATTACTTTCAGCAGCGCCCCGAGCTGGGCAACAAGCCACTCTACCGTAAGGCGCTGCTTGCGCACCTGCCGAAACTGCTGCGCGAAACTGCTCGCTACCGCAAGCGCTTGACACAGCTGCCGGAGAAATACCGGGCGGCAATCCTCGCCAGCGAGATTGCTTCTTCGCTGGTTTATCAGGAAGATTTCGAGGCCGATTACGAACAGCAGCTCAATGGCCACCTGCAACGTCATTTTAATATGTCAGGGGAGGAGAACTAACTTTCCGTTTGTTTCATTACCCTCTATAGGCAAGACAAAACGGCCCAACCTGATTTTAAATGGTTGGGTCATTTTGCATGTGGCGCTGGAATGAAGACCTGCTTCATCTAGGGATAAATTGCACAGATCCGGCATTTCAAAAACCAGAATTTCGCTTTCGAAAACTACTTTAGTGGAATCTGGCGGTTTTGCAAAACGTAGTAAATCTTGACCGACCTGGTTCCGACAAGCGTCGATTTAGCGGACATTAGTCGAGGGGGGGGGGCAGCCTAATTCCTCTCCCATAGTCGATTTGCCTCGCAAGTTGTTCTGCATTGAATTATGGATCAGGAAGTTGGACCGATATAGCCCGTCTTGAATATCGCGCAATCCAATACGCTGAGCAATGGATCGTTGGTCAATGATTTGCTGCCAGGCAAAAACGTCCCGGAAGTCGCTCCACCCAAAATCAGGATATGTTGACCCTTGGAAAAAGCATATTCCCACAGACCCTGCAGACCCTGCAATCCAGTAAAAAGTGTTCGATAAATAGCGCATCATAAGAAACGCCCACGAAATGGTATCCGTGGGCGTTTGGTGTTCTATTGATGGTGGTTTGCGAGACATTTTCGGATGGGTTAATGGTGTCTAGTAAACTTGGGTCGCTTCAATATGATCAATCTGTCCAAGTTGTTTCAACTCGTTTGCTCCTGAAGAATGGCGGGGAGATAAAACGCGCCAAGGGCGTCAGGGCTTTAATTTATCAGCAAAGGCCTGGCAAGGATAACGGTGGGCCCAGGCTTGCCCCTGAGTCCACCGTTATCCCGGTCGAAGTCTACTCGAGGCTGTCACGGGATGGCATGTTCAGCAGGCCGTTGTTGTAATCATCCAAACAAAAATACAAACTCTCACCATGGCTGTATTGCCACGGCTCGCTATTGGCCTTGACGCCGGAGAGCACGGGGAACTGGACGAACCACTGATCTATTTCCGCGAAACTATAGCAAGGAGGAGGACAGTTGCCGATGATAACATTCAGCTTGGCAGCTACAAAGGCAGCAAACAGGGTTAGCGATTTGTCACCCTTGACTGGAAGTTTGATCAGATTAATAGCCAGCGTTTTTGGATAATAGACACCACCGATTTCGATCCCTTCAACCGGCCATGCCTCAGGGTGATTCATCCAGTAGCCGGGCGTCCCTGTCCCGACTTCTTCACAATCATTCGCCATTGCTGTTGAGATCCCTACAAACGAAAGGCCAAACAGTGTGATCA
>JAAXQF010000112.1 GCA_012974435.1 Desulfuromonadales bacterium
ACCATGGTGGCATCTCTATTATGCAGATGTTCCACTGTGGTCGCATGGCATGGCCTGAGGTCAATCCTGCCGATCGCTCGATCGCTCCGAGCAGTATTGCCCCCAAACAGGTTAATCCGATGACCGGGGAAGCCTACCCCCTGCCTGAAGAAATGAGTCAATTTGACATCGATCATGTTATTAACGGCTTTGTTGAAACCGCTAAAGCTGCCGTGTTGGCTGGTTTTGATGGTGTCGAGATTCATGGCGCACATGGTTATCTGATCAACCAATTTCTCTCGAGCTATTCAAATCAACGTGACGACAGCTATGGGGGTTCGGTGGAGAATCGCTTCCGTTTTGCCCGTGAAGTGATTGACTCTGTTGCCCTGGTTATGCCGGAAGATCGTCTTTTGACTTTCCGTGTTTCCAACTGGGGGATCGCTGATATGGACGTCTCTCTCTTCGACAGCGCTGAGGAATGGCAGGAGATGATAGGCCTATTGGTTAGATCTCCCATCGACGCTATCTCTCTGTCCACTTACAACTTCAGGGATAAGGCCTTTGGTACGGATCAGACCATGTCACAATTGACCCGGCAAGTGACGCCGATACCACTAATGATTTGCGGACAGGTTTACGATCGCAAGAGCGCTGAAGAGGCCCTTGAGTTCGCTGATATCGCCTTGAGCAGTAAATCAATTCTGCTTAACCCCGATTGGGTCTCTGACGTGCGTGAGTCGCTTATACAGATGAGCCCTTGCCTTGATAATCTCTCCACGTTGAGTCCGTTTTGCGAGGGTTTGTCACTACAAACATGAATGGCGAGATATGCCGTGCTGATCGTTTTCTTCTGATTCTGTTGCTCTTCCAAAGCGTCTCCGTTAATATTCAGAGATGACCGAAATGAAATCAGAAAATTGGAAACCAGCCAATTTGAACTCTCTCGTCGCTGACGTGGTTGATGCAGTTAAAAATGGCGAGATAGACTCCGCTTTCGATAACATCGAAATGACGGGCGGGTGTTTGTCCAGAAGTAAAAACACTAAAAATTTTACCAAGAATTACCTTGCAGCCTGTATTCAGGCTGGCCTCCAAGGTGTTTCTGAGGCAAGCAATGACACAGCACTCGGACTGGTGAATGCTTTCAGGCAAATGAACTCAGAGGCGCCTTTAGACGAGCTTCCGGAAGATGTCAAAGTCTTTGCCATCAAGCTCCCCCACAAAAATGGTAATCCCGATGTTGAGATCTATATCAAGGAAGGCACCAAGGTGTTGTATGGCGACAAAGTCTTACCCCGAGGTATCCTGACAGAAAATTTTTTAGATGTAACGGGCGCAAGCCTTTTGTAAAAGATCATCCCTTGTCCCTTTAACTTATTGCAGGCTTACCCCTGTAAATTTCAACTCCAGAGGTTGTTGTAAAGATGCCCGAACAGAAATTGATCTTTATCGACGTAGAGACGACCGGTGTGAATCCGGAGCGTAATGGTCTAACCCAGATCTCGGGTTGTGTGCAGATCGGTGACGAGGTCAAGGAGTCTTTCGATTATTTTGTACGCCCGTACCCGCAGGATGCAATCGAAATGGCCGCCCTGGAAGTAACCGGCATGGATCGCAGGCAGTTTCTTCCACCCGATCATCCTGATCATCTTGCTGTCCCAGGTCAGCTGTTTGAAGACCCCAAAGATATTTATGTGCGTCTTGCGTCGATGTTCTCAAAATATGCCAGCCAGTATGACAAGTCTGATAAGTTCCAATTTGTCGGTTATAACGCCCATAGCTTCGATATGCCCTTCATGAGGCGCTTTTGGGAGAAGAACGGTGATCGTTTCTTCGGCAGTTGGTTCTGGTACCCCTGCCTTGACGTTATGCTGGTCTGGGCGCAGATACTACAGGAGACACGCGCTGATCTGAGCAACTTCAAGCTGGCGACAGTCGCAAAGCATTGTGGTATCGATGTTGATGACAGTCGTTTGCACGATTCTCAATATTATATCGAGTTAACCCATGATCTCTGGTTGGCGGCTCGACAGATCGTTGATCGAGGGAACAAGGGGCAGCCTGCGTGGA
>JAAXQF010000443.1 GCA_012974435.1 Desulfuromonadales bacterium
GTTTGTCTGGTTTGTCTGGTTACCTGAGTACGATAAGCTTGAGGGTATGGACCAGGAAATTGTCCGCCTGGAAGCAGATTATATCCAGAAGAAGCAGATTGCGGATAACTTGCCGAAATTTAAAGAAGAGTTCGCGAAGATGGAGCAACTTCTTCAAGAGGCCCTGACCCAACTTCCCAATAAGAAAGAGATTCCGACCCTGCTGACGAACCTTTCGACCCTGGCAAAAGATAGTGGCCTGGAAGTGGCCACCTTCACTCCCCGGGGAGAAGTGAATAAAGGTTTCTATGCTGAAGTTCCTGCTTCTCTGGATTTGGTCGGTACCTATCACCAGATCGCAAAATTTGCTGAGGCTGTGGGTAAGTTGTCGAGAATCGTCAACCTCAGTAATCTGAATCTGTCCGCCCCTAGTGTGGCTGGTGACATGGCTACCCTGAGGATCAAATGTAAAGTGACCACGTTCCGTTTTGTTGAACAATAAGGATGGTTTGAGATGACACGTTGGTATGTATGTCTGATCTGTGGTGTTTTCATCTTCTCCGGACTGGTCGGTTGCTCGGAAGAAACGACCACGACACCACAACCAAAAGCGACTAAAGTGAGAAAGCCCCCTGCAAAACAGGTTCCTGCTCCTGTGGATAAGGAAGAGGAGACGAAGGAAGAGGAGTTTGTCTATGTGACTGATGGACGCCGTGATCCTTTTGTCCCGCTTTCGAGGATCAGAAGGCCGATTGAAGCTTCAGATGAACCTGCTACTCCTCTACAAAGTTACGATTTGAGTCAATTTCGGTTGGCGGGAGTCATCGTCGGTAAAGGTGCATCGAAGGCGATGGTTATTGCTCCAGACGGAAAGTCTTATATCCTCTCTAAGGGTGTCAAAATAGGCAAAAACAGTGGCGTTGTTATTACAATCAGTAGTGAATCCGTTCTTGTTGAAGAGAAATATTTCGATTTTTCAGGAAACGTTATAGAAAATATTCTGGAAATTTCAGTTCCGAAGCGGGAAGGAGTTTAATCAAATGCGTGGGGTGAATATCATGTTGAATCAACTTAGGGTTAGCCATAGCTCCCGATTTTTGCAGGGTCTTTTCTGCTGTATCGTAACACTCCTGATGTTGAGTGCTCCTGCCTGGAGTGCTGACACCAACAAACTTCTTGCTGTGTCTGTAGACTCCAGTGCTGCTACGCCGACGATTCTCGTCGAGACTGCTGAGCCTGTTGGGTATCGATACACAGTGTACGATTCGTTCGAACCGACACGCGTCGTCGTTGATTTCCCCGGCATGGACATGGCTGATATGCCTGAAACAGTATCTGTCAATCAGTCTGCTGTACAGGAAGTTAGGATTGCCGGCTTTGAGCTGTCTTCAGGGAAATTGACACGGGTTGAGATCCTTCTTGCTAAAAGTGCTGAGTATCAAATTAACCTCGACGGTAAAAATTTCCGCATTGCCTTTGCTGCTGACCCTGACAGCCCCCAGGCTGCCGAAGTTACTAAAGCCTCAGCCACTACGGCAACTCCCGCAATAGCCGTTAATGCCTCGCAAGAGGCGGCTAGCACACTGAATAATATTAATCTTTCCCCTGGTCGGGCCATACTTGAAGCTAATGGCAAAGTAGGCAACTTCCAGTATTTTGTGTTAGGTAATCCTCCTCGTTTGGTTGTCGACCTGTATGGTTTGAAGCCGGGTTTCAAGGCACGTTCTTTCCCGGCGGCTGCCGGTTTCAAAGGTGTTCGTGTCGGTACTTACAACGACAAAACCCGTCTGGTTTTCGATTCTTCTGAAAGCATGCTTCCTGAACATACAGTTGAAGGTCGTAGCACCGATATCATCGTCTCCTGGGGTAATGATAATACAAAAACTGTTGCAGCCGCACCTGTCGTAAAGCAGGAAAAGGCTTCTGATCCTGCCCCCGCACCCGTTGCAGCAGTTGCAACACCTGAAGTCGAAGCAGAAAAACCTCTTAAGGCAGCACCTGTAATGACGGGGCCTGTTGCTGTGGAAGCAATTGATTTTCTCAATGAAGAAGGCCGCAGTGTCATTGCTGTTACGCTTTCGGGACCAGCAAAGGTTTCCGAACCTGTTGAGGAAGGCAACCTGATTCGTTTTGAACTTGTCAATACCTCGATCAGTCGCGCTCTGCGCAGAACAATAGACGCTTCTGCTTTTCCCAGTGCTGTCATTTCTGTAACACCTTATACCGTTGCTGACGGTGATCACCAGAATGTCCGCATCGCAGTTAAAATGAAAGGTGCAGTAGCATTCGCGCTTGAACAAGATGGCTCTACGGTTCGTCTGGTTGTTGATGATGGTGCTTACGCAGAACCGGTCCCCGCAGCCGTCAGTAGAGTTGAAGTTATCGCTCCTGAGACTCCTCAGGATGCTCCTGCTGAAATTGCTCAACAAAGCTCCGCTCCTGCATTTTCGCCTGTAACTGCTGATGAAATGGCTACAGAAGCTGCTCGTTATACTGGTGAGAAAATCACTCTGGTCTTTGACTCTGCAAATGTTCGTAGCATCCTGCAGCTTATTGGTGATGTCAGCGATCTTAATATCCTGGCAAGCAGCGATGTCGGCGGTAATGTCACTCTTCGTCTGATTGATGTTCCTTGGGACCAGGCCCTAGACCTGGTGCTGGAGACGGCAGGCCTTGGCAAGGTTCAGGAGGGTAATGTCCTGAGAATTATGCCGAAAGGTAAGCTCAGAGAGCTGGAACTAGCAACGATGAAAGAGAAAACAATTGCCATCGAAGAAGGTGTCCTGGTAACGAGAGCTTTCCTTATCAGTTACGCTAGCGTTGATGATATGAAGGGCTATCTCACAGATATAAAATCGGATCGTGGCTCCATTATCGCGGATTCACGCAATAAACAGCTTATTGTCCGTGATGTTGCCGATGTTCTTGACCAGATGCGGGACATGATAGCTCAGATCGATAAGCCTGAGCGGCAGGTCATGATTGAAGCGCGTATTGTCGAGGCAAACACAAATTTCTCACGTAACTTGGGTGTGAAGTGGAATATTAATTATGATCAGAATGTCGATCCCACTACAAAGAGCCTTACAGTACCAAATGCCGCACTAGGTTTGGGTGGTGCTGTTGCACTTGCTCCGACTGTTGGAGCTGGCCTGGGAAGTACCGTTGCCATAGCTGCACTAGACGATCAGCTTAACATTGATTTGCGACTCCAGGCTTTGGAGAATTCAGGTGAAGGTAAAATCGTTTCAACACCGCGTATTACTACCCTGAATGGTGAAAAAGCTGTTATCTCGCAGGGCACAAAAATCCCATTCTCCACGGTCAGCGATTCCGGTACGGATGTTAAGTTTGAAAATGCCGAATTGAAATTGGAAGTCACCCCCGAGATTAATCCGGACGGTAGTATCCTTCTTGATATCAACGTATCCAATAGTGCTGTTGGCACGGTTGTTCCAACTGCAACAGGTGATGCAGTTTCAATTGACGAAAAGAAAGCACAAACCAAAGTGCTCGTTAGAGACGGCCAGACCACTGTTATCGGCGGTATCTTCATTGAAGATGAAAGAGATAGCTCCACTGGGGTTCCTATACTGAAAGACATTCCTTACCTTGGTGCCTTCTTCCGCTCGAAATCGACAAGGCATGATCGTCGTGAACTGCTGATATTTATTACTCCGCGAATTGTTGAGTAGCCAGCAAGTAAGATAAATAAGTTTGAAAAGGACAGGTTTCCCCTGTCCTTTTCTGTATCGGCCATATGTTGTTACTATGTCGAAAAAATATTTAAAATCAGTTTTCCTGACGGGATTTATGGGGGCAGGGAAGTCAACTGCAGGTCAGTTGACGGCGGATCTGTTGAACATGCCCTTTGTTGATCTGGATGAGAGAATTGTGCAGAGTGAGAAGCGTTCAATAGCAACGATCTTCGCTAAAGATGGTGAAGAATATTTTCGTAACTGTGAAACTGATTTACTTGGGGAGCTTAAGGAAGAGCCTGCTGCTGTCTACGCAACAGGTGGGGGTATCATTGTTCGAGAGGTCAATCGAGAAGCTATGGCAAGCATGGGTAAAATTGTTTACTTGTCGGCGTCATGGCCGACCTTGCAGAAACGTCTGAAGAAAAGTGTTGATCGACCTCTTGTTCCACCGAGGAAAAAATGGGATGAACTTAAGACCCTTTGGGTTAAGAGGCAAACATTTTATTCCGAGGCTGATATCATAGTGAGTGTAGATGGACTTACTCCGATGGAAATTGCGCGAAATATTCATGATGAACTGAATGTTAAGGAATGATCTATGGCTGAGATTGTTGTTGGACTTGGAGAAAACAGTTACCCAATTGTCATAGGGGAGCGGGTGATGCCCAGTTTGGGGTCAGCGCTCAATGACGTTGATTTCCCAGAGAAGGTTGCCATAGTAACGAATCCAACTGTGGGGGATCTATATTGTGAACAAGTCATAGATACTCTTGCCGCTTCAGGTCGAAACGTTAGTGTCATCAGGGTCCCTGATGGAGAAGAATACAAAACACTGGAAACTCTTGAGAATATTTATGATGTATTGATTGAACGTCACTTTGATCGATATTGCGGACTGATCGCACTTGGTGGCGGTGTTGTTGGAGATATGGCCGGATTCGCAGCAGCAACTTTTTTGCGTGGCATCCCCTTTGTGCAGATTCCGACGACTTTACTTTCACAGGTAGACAGTTCTGTTGGAGGCAAAACAGGCGTAAACCACCCGCAGGGTAAGAACCTGATCGGTGCTTTTTATCAACCCAAGCATGTCCATATTGATGTGGTCGCGCTGGAGACCTTGCCGAAAAGAGAGTATGCCTCCGGCCTTGCAGAGGTGATTAAATACGGGATCATCCGTGATCCAGAGTTCTTTAAGTGGCTGGAAGATCATCGAGAATTGTTGGCTGATCGATCTGCTGATGAGTTGACTCATGCCATCATGGTATCTTGCCAAATTAAAGCGGATGTTGTAGAAAATGACGAAAAAGAGCATGGAGTTAGGGTTTTGCTTAACTTGGGTCATACCTTCGGCCATGCTGTAGAAACACTTGCAGGCTATGGTGTTGTCAAGCATGGTGAGGCCGTTTCCATCGGCATGGTCATGGCGGCACGCACCGCACATAAATTAGGTTATTGTTCTGTAGATGACATCACAAGGATTGTCGACCTGCTCAGTTACTTTGATTTGCCTGTGATCCCTCCTGATTTCACTGTTGCGGACTATCTCTCCGTCATGCAACGTGATAAAAAGGTCAAGGACGGTAAGGTCCGGGTCGTTTTGAATCATGGAATAGGTTCTGCCGAATTGCACCAGATTGATCACCTGGATAAGCATTTGGACGAATTGTTAACCTGAACTTAAAAGAGGGAACATGACAACGGCAAGCACAGGAGGAAGTTTGATTGGTAAAATCGGCAGCTATTTGCAGATTGTTACCAAGGACCCCAGTTCTACCGCGTTTGTCCCTCTGGCTGAAGCTTATCGCCAGATTGGATTACTTGACGATGCTCTGGAGGCTACACGACTAGGGACCGAAATGCTACCGCATTTCAGCCCTGGTTTCTCAACGATGGGTCGCATTTTAGGCCAGATGGGAATGCTTGATGAGTCGATGAGCGCTTATGCAAAAGCTCTTAGCATCGATCGTCAAAGCCAGGCGGCCTTAGTTGGACTGTCACGATTGCATCTGATCCGTGGTGAGCGTGATCAGGCACGTAAAATACTACAGCAGGCTAAAGAATTTCACCCTGACGATGAAAAAATTTCCGATATGCTTGTTGCTCTGGATTTGCCACGACCCTGGGCGAATATTAAACGAGCGTCTAAAGCGCATGAGCAGGGTCCATCGCATAAGAGTGCTCCCGATGAGTCCGGTGCACCGATTGCAACAGCGACGCTTGCGGAGATTTACGTCAAGCAGGGTCTGCTTGACAAGGCTTTAGAGGTCTATCAGGGTATACTTGTTCAGAGCCCGGAAAACGAATCTGCTCGTAAACGGATTATGCAGCTTCAGGAAATGCTCGGGGTAGATGTTAACCCTGCTGCCGAAGACGTGCAGGTTCCTGAAGAACCCTTACAGGAGCCGTCACCCGTTGTTGTTGCTGTTGAAGAGCCTGTTGATTCTACGCCCGCTTCTATGGAAGAGAGCCCTGTAACTCAGAGTGAACCCAAAGATTCTTCACCATTGGCTGTACTCCAACGTTGGTTGTCTGTGATAAAAAATGGGAGGACAAATGTTTAGCGAAATTCTGCAACGAATTGTCGAAGAAACTGGCGGTGGAATAGGTGCCGTCTTGATGGGATATGACGGTATAGCCATTGATCAGTACTTTGCTCCTGACGAAGAATTAGATCTGCATATGGTCGTTGTTGAATATTCCAATGTCCTTAAAGAAATTCGTAAAACTGCAGAAGTCCTGAGCTTGGGTGACATGGAAGAAATATCCATTCGCACAGATCGTTTCATTATTGTCATTCGTATCCTCAATGATGAATATTTTGTTGCCATGGTTATAAATCGTGATGGTAATTTCGGCAAGGGCCGCTATCTGATGACCCGTGAAGGTTTTAACCTGATCGAGGCTTTGAATTAAATGTCAGCACGTATCCTTGTTTTGCATGGCCCGAATCTTAACCTTCTTGGGCAACGTGAACCTGACGTCTATGGTCGCCAGACGCTTGCAGATATCAACGATACTTTGAAGGCTCTGGCAACGGAACTCGGTTTTGTTGTCGATGCGGTGCAATCCAATCATGAAGGTGAACTTATTGATCGCCTCCATGCTGCTGAAAGCGATGGCTTCTCAGGCATAGTTATCAATCCGGGCGGCTTGACCCATACCAGTGTTGCCTTGAGAGATGCTATAGCCTCTATCGCTCTTCCCGTCATTGAGGCGCATTTGTCAAATATCCATGCTCGCGAATCATTCCGTCATCACTCCTATGTCGCCGGTGTGGTTTTGGGGCAGGTTTCAGGATTTGGTGCAACGAGC
Source organism: Desulfuromonadales bacterium (assembly GCA_012974435.1). GTDB lineage: Bacteria > Desulfobacterota > Desulfuromonadia > Desulfuromonadales > BM103 > M0040. Next base: position 6,993 of record JAAXQF010000443.1, read on the forward strand.
TATCAGCTGGCGTTGCGCGGTCTGATTGCCCACCTTTCATAACTGTTACCCCAACTATGT
>JAAXQF010000176.1 GCA_012974435.1 Desulfuromonadales bacterium
TCTGACCAGGTCACTACACTTCAGCTGGTACTCGAAGCGCCTTTGCCACCAGTGATAATCTTCTTCCGCTAGACGGTCCCAACGGTAAAGAGGGTTGCCCCAGCGTTGCCCGGTTTTACTGAAATAGTCCGGTGGAACGCCGGCCACGGCCAGAGCCCGACCTTTCTCGTCCAACTGGAACAGGTGTTGATTAGCCCAGACATCGACTGAGTCGTAAGCCACAAAGATAGGAATGTCACCAAAAATTCTAATGCCTTTGCCGTTGGCATAATCTTTCAGAGCGTTCCATTGCTCGCTAAAAACGAATTGCTGATACTTGTGTAACAGGCACCTTTGGGAAAGCTCTATTCGATAAGCGTCCAAGGTTTGTTGCTGTCGGGTGCGCAGATCCTCTGGCCATTCAAACCATGCCTGTCCGGAGAATTCCTCCCGCAAGGCCATAAAGAGGCTGAAGTCATCGAGCCAGTCTGACTGCTCTATACAGAAAGTCTCGAAAGCGTCTCTTCGGGGACTTTGGGAAGCCTTGAAAAAAATCTGGCCGGCTTCCAAGAGCAGCTTGCTTTTGATAGCCTGTACCTGGCCGAAGTCCAATGCCATGCTTTTTTTGATGGCCTGGTCAAGGTGTGAGCGCTCAAGCTCCCCGTTGTCGACCAGTTGTTGAAGGTCAATCAGGACCGGGTTGCCTGCAAAGGCTGAGAGAGCATTGTAGGGAGAGTGGCCATATCCGGTTGGCCCCAAGGGCAAGATCTGCCAGACGCTCTGCCCTGCCTTGGTGAGAAAGTCGATAAAAAGACGAGCCTCTTTGCCGAGGTCGCCAATCTTGAAAGGGCCCGAAAGGGCCGTTGGGTGCAGCAGGATTCCGCTTGACCTTTGCATAGAACCAATTCTCCTGTGAGCGAATTATGCCACAGGTGATCGTTTGAACAAGGATGATTTTTTTGGAAATTCACGTTTGGCAATAACGGTTTTCTGTCAAAAGCTTATAGCTATTGGCTATTTAAAAGAGTTAATGTATATTCCTAATCGCTTGCTAATTTTTATCTGGCGCGCTTTTATCCTCTGTAATTGACATGATCCGTGACTAACGGGGCCCTGCATGCTGCGCATCAAGCTACTTCGCAATCTACTTTTTCTTTCTCTGGCGATTACGATTCTCTTGCCGGGCTACGAATATCTTGTTCTCCATCCCTCCTACAAAAACCTATTAACCGAAGAAACTGAGAATGAAGCTGTACGCTACGCCAGTTACATGGTGCGCACGCTCGGGCTTGAGAACCAATCTCTGATTAAAGATCGACTCCCCGAAGCTCTGGGTGAAAGCTTGCAACCGGTCAAAAGAGATAACCAATTGCTCAAGCTGCGTATTTTTTCGTCCCTTGGAGAAATTATTTTTTCCACAAAAGCTGATGAGATAGGCACCTTAAATGAAAAGACTTACTTTCGTGAGATTGTTGCCAAAGGGCAGGTCTACTCGAAGGTTGTTCAGAAGGATCGGAAGACTGCAGACGGTGCAACGACCAAGATAGATATTGTTGAAACCTATGTCCCCTTTATGGTGAACGATTCCTTTGGCGGTGCGATCGAGGTTTACTACGATGTGACCGACAGTATCGACAAGGTTAAGGCCATCTCTTTTCATGCCATTTTTACGGCAGCGTTGCTGTCTCTGGTGTTCATGGTTGCTATCTGCATCGCTCTTAAGCGGGCTTACTTGAGTTTCCAGGAGAGAGATGCGGCAGAGGAGTCCCTGAAAATTGCCAATGAAGCCCTTGAGGAAAGGGTTAATGAACGGACAGGAGAGCTCTCGGATGCCAACGAACAGCTGGTTGAGCAGATTGCCGAGCGGACTCATGCGCAAATAGCTCTGGCCGGTGCACTGGAAGACATCAAGATCGACCGGGAGAAACTCAATGGTATCCTGAGTTCGGTTCCTGATGGTGTCGTCCTGACGGACAATGCCTTGAATGTTTTGCATATGAACGCGACCGCAGAACGGATTCTCGACACACCACTTGAAAAAGTCCTGGGACAGTCGATCAGTCAGATCAATCACGAAGTCGATTTCCGCAAGAAAGTTGCTCAGAAGCTCAATATCACCCATGGGCCACGTTCTTTTGATCTTGAATTGTCGAGGGAGAGCTCAAGCTACTCAGAGATATACCAGGTGCGAGTGTCTCAGATGGTGGCTGATGAAGAAGAAGAGTCTCCGGGTGTCATTCTGCTGTTGCGTGATGTCACCAGAGAGCGTGAAGTTGAACGAATGAAGAGCGCATTCCTCGGCATGGCCACCCATGAATTGAATACCCCGCTTACAACGATCATTGGCTACAGCGAACTGCTTACTTCGCCAGAAACAGCAGACAATTTCAGCGATAGGACTGGTCGATGACCTGCTTGATGTGAGCCGAGTGGAGTCTGGTCGTCCTCTTACCCTGGATTATCAGGAGTTCGACTTTGACAGTATGATTCGTGAGGTTGTGGACATCTACGATGGTGAAGATGCCTTGCATGAATTCACGGTCACTCAGGCGGGGGAGACTTCGCAAGTCATCGCCGATCGCTTGCGTTTAAAGCAGGTTGTCGATCATCTGATCAGCAATGCTGTTAAATATGCTCCTGAGGGAGGCCGTGTCAATGTAGAGTTGAACCTGAGCGACGATAAGTATGAACTCAACGTAGAAGACGAGGGGATAGGCATGGACGAAGGCCAGCTCGTTCACGTCTTCGATCGTTTCTATCGCGCGGATTCTTCCGATACCGCAGTACAGGGTGTCGGCCTGGGTATGAGTATTGTGCGCAATATCGTCCTGGCTCACCATGGTGATATCCAGATTGAAAGCCAGCTCGGCGAGGGGACAAGGGTCATGGTCTCTCTGCCAAAGTCACCGCCTGAAGGACAGCTTGAAAGTCCCCTGCCTTTTTCAGCTACTTAACACGACTTTCCTGATTGACCGTTTTTTAGACATGCGTTACGATTACCCCTAGTGAAACGGGCTTTATGCCCGTTTTTTCTGTCAATAACTGCGACACACTATAAGAAGAGGCACAGTTGAGTACCCATTTTTTAAAAGAAATTGAAAAGCGCAGGACCTTCGGTATTATCAGCCACCCCGATGCCGGTAAAACCACCCTGACTGAAAAACTGCTGTTGTTTGGCGGCGCTATCCAGATGGCCGGAGCCATCAAGGCTCGTAAGGCGGGTCGTCATGCCACCAGCGACTGGATGAAAGTTGAGCAGGAGCGTGGCATCTCGGTGACTACTTCGGTTATGAAGTTCGCCCATCGCGAGTGTGAGATTAATCTGCTCGATACTCCGGGTCACCAGGACTTCTCTGAAGACACCTACCGGGTTTTGACCGCTGTAGACAGTGCCTTGATGGTTATCGACAGTGCCAAAGGAGTTGAGGCCCAGACTGAGAAGTTGATGGCTGTCTGCCGGATGCGCAATACGCCGGTGCTGACATTCATTAACAAGATGGACCGTGAAGGACAGTACCCGCTCGACCTGCTCTCTGATGTTGAGGAGAAACTGCAGATAGAATGTGCACCGATGTCATGGCCGATCGGTATGGGAAAACGTTTCAAGGGCGTTTACAATCTCTACCGTAAAGAGCTGCGTCTCTTTCGTCCGGGCGAAAAAAAACTTACCGGGGATGTTCGTGTCATTAAAGACATCAACGATAGCCAGCTTGATGAACTGCTCGGTAGCGCGGCCGATGAATTGCGGGAAGACATCGAACTTCTCGAAGGCGCAGCCAACCCTTTTGATCTGAACGAATATCTCAAGGGTAACCAGACGCCGGTGTTTTTCGGCAGTGCGATCAATAACTTTGGTGTTGAAGAATTGCTCGATGCTCTGGTTGATATTGCTCCGTCACCCGGTCCACGGCAAGCTCAGAGCCGCGAAGTTGCGCCGCAAGAGGAAGCCTTCTCAGGCTTCGTCTTCAAGGTCCAGGCGAACATGGATCCGGCTCATCGCGATCGCATCGCTTTTATGCGTATTTGCTCAGGGCGTTTTCAGCGCGGTATGAAGGTTCGTCATCATCGCATCGGCAAGGACGTTAGCCTTTCCAAGGCGATTATCTTCATGGCCCAGGATCGTGCCAACGTCGAAGAGGCTTACCCCGGGGACATCATCGGTTTGCACAACCACGGCACGATCAAGGTTGGTGATACCTTCACCGACAAGGAAATCCTCAAGTTTACCGGTATCCCGAGTTTTGCTGCGGAACATTTCCGGAGGGTGCGCTTGAAGTCCCCCCTCAAGGCGAAGCAACTTGAAAAAGGTTTGAAGCAGCTCTCGGAAGAGGGCGCTGTACAGGTGTTCAGACCATTGATCAACAATGATTATATTGTTGGTGCCGTTGGTGTTTTGCAGTTTGATGTGACCATGGAGCGTCTGAAAACAGAGTATGGCGTTGACGCCATTTACGAGAGCGTGGCTTTTGCCACGGCGCGTTGGGTGGGGAGTGCTGACCCCAAGAAGATGGCCGAGTTTGAGAAGAAAAGCCAGGCGAGCCTGGCCTTAGATGCGGAGGGTAATTTAAGTTATCTCGCACCGAGTGAGTGGCGTCTGGGTTATGTCATGGAGCAGTGGCCGGACATCGAATTTTCCAAGACGAGAGAGCACGACTAGAAAAATAACACCTAATGATAGATATTTTCTCTTCTGTAGCGGGGATTGGTTGACAAGCCAATCCCCGTTGTTTATTTGTAGAGACTGCTGCTTTTTAAAGGGTTTGTCTGAAAAAAAACTTCTACGCTCTAACTTATATATTGAGGTGTCTATGAAAAACACAGATTGGCGTCAGAACCGTTGCCGGGTGAAAGCTTTGCTTCAGGCTGAGGAGTCTCATGGGGAAGTTTTTGTCCAGGGTTGGCTGCGTACTGTTCGTTCCAGTAAGGGCGTCGCTTTCCTGGCGTTGAATGATGGCTCCTGCCTGGACAGCTTGCAGATTGTTGTCGGCAGCGATTCAGAGGCTTTTGAGGTTGCCAGTCGTTTAGGGACCGGTTCCTGTGTCGGTGTGCGCGGTAAGATGGTGGCGTCTCCAGGGGCGGGGCAAAGTTGGGAAGTCCAGGGTGATGAGATCCTTGTCTACGGAGACGTTGACGAGAACTTCCCCTTGCAGAAAAAACGTCATGGCTTCGACTTTTTGCGCACGATCGCCCACCTGCGGCCCAGGACCAACGCCTACGGTGCTGTTTTTCGTGTCCGCAGTCGTATCAGTCATGCTGTGCACACTTTCTTTCAGGAGCGGGGTTTCGTGCATGTACATACGCCGATCATCACCTCCAACGATTGTGAGGGTGCTGGAGAAATGTTCCGTGTGACGACTCTTGATCCGGAAAATCCACCTATGGCTGACAAGCGCATCGCCTGGCATGATGATTTCTTTGGCACAAAGACCGGCCTGACTGTCAGCGGCCAGTTGCAGGCCGAGCTCTTCGCTACGGCCTTTACCGATGTTTATGCCTTTGGCCCCACTTTCCGGGCCGAAAACTCCAATACCAGTCGTCATGCTTCTGAGTTCTGGATGATTGAACCCGAAATTGCCTTTGCTGATCTGGCTGACAACTGCCAGCTTGCCGAAGATTTCTTCCGCTTCATGGTGGCCTATGCGCTGGAACATTGTCGTGAGGATCTTGAGTTTTTTAACCAGTTTATCGATAAAGGTTTGATCGAGCGCTTGGAGAAGGTTGTTGAAACGGACTTTCAGACGATGACCTACACGGAAGCTGTCGAACGTTTACAGCAGAGCGGGCAGGCCTTCGAGTTCCCTGTGGAGTGGGGGTGTGACCTTCAGTCAGAGCATGAGCGTTACTTGACAGAGAAAATTGTTGATGGGCCGCTTTTCGTGACCGATTACCCGAAAGGGATCAAGGCCTTCTACATGCGGAATAATGACGATGGTCGTACGGTCGCAGCCATGGATCTGCTGGTGCCGAAAGTCGGTGAGATCATCGGCGGAAGCCAACGGGAAGAGCGCCTGGAGGTTCTGGAACAGAAGATGAAGGACTTTGACATCCATCCGGAGAGCCTCGACTGGTATCTCGATACCCGTCGCTGGGGCAGCTGCCCTCATGCCGGTTTCGGTCTCGGCTTTGAACGTTTTCTGATGTATATCACCGGCATGGAGAATGTCCGCGATGTGATTCCGTTTCCGCGTACACCGGGGAATGCCAGATTCTGATCCGGCTTGCTTGGTTCTAAGTTCCGATTTCTTCGGCAACCCCGTGCTGGCGTGTTGCCCATAGCGACATAAAAGTATGCAATGCCAGAGTGGAGATGATCAATGCCCCGGCAACCAGGGTTGTTGCTTGCGGCACCTCGTTGATCGCCAGCCAGACCCAGATCGGACCCAGGATTGTCTCGGTCAGTAAAATAAGGCTGACTTCTGGTGCCGGCAGATAACGTGGCCCCATGGTGATCAGGGTAAAAGAGACGGGCAGAACAATTCCGCCGAGAATGATCAGGTAGGTCATGTCGGTTGGCGATACAGAGAGCGGTTGTGCGCCGGCTAAAAGAGTGATTGGAACGACCATCAGGTTGCCAAGCAGGTTAGCTGGAACCATGTTGACGGCTTTTCCTTTGCGCAGGACAACCAGGTTGCTTGCCCACATAAGGGTTGCTCCCAGTGCCAGTAAATCGCCAAACAGCAAGCCGCTTCGCAGGCTTCCAGAAAATATCAGCAAGATTCCCCCGAAACAGATAGTAATCGCAATCCAGGTGCGACGAGCGATTTTGTCACGTAGAAAAAGCCAACTGAGAAGGCTACTGAACAGGGGGGTGGCTGCAAGTATGATCAGGGCGTTTGCCGCTGCTGTATGTCTGAGCGCGTTGACAAAGAAGAAGGATCCTGTGGTCACGATCCCTGCGGAGATTAGCCCGATCCGTCCAATGTTGCGGAAACTTTGCAGGAACTGTCGCCGATAGATCACTGCAAGGAAGAGAGCTTGCATACTCCCCGTTAGCAGACAGCGCCAGAAAAGCAGGGTCCAGACATCGCAGTGGATCAGTCTCACCAGAAGAGCATCCGGGCTGAGGATGATGACTGCGGTAAAGGTGATCAGTAACCCTTTTATGTGAGAAGAACGATCCATAGCGGTGATAAGTCGCATAGAAGAGGCAGAAAGGCAACTGCTTTCGATTTGACACGATTTCGGTCATATTGTAGAAATGTCTTATTGTTTGATCAGGAATTCTTAGTCTCTACGATAAGTTATAAGAATGTAACGTGAAGTGAGTCAGATCCGTTTTCACACCGCGGAAAAGGAAATAAAAGGTGCCTTTAACAACAGTAGGTAAAATAGGTTTTATCGGTGGCGGCAATATGGCCGAAGCATTTATCAAGGGGTTGATGAATGGCGGTTTCCCGGCTACTGATATTCTCTTTTTTGAGCCGAATGAAAAGCGTCGCGAATTAATGATTGAGCGTTACGGGGTCTCGTGCGCTGTTGATAATATGGAGCTGGTCAACAAGAGCGACATTGTTGTTGTTGCCACCAAGCCGCAGATTCTGGACAGGGTCCTGGAAGATATTGTTGCAGTCTTTAATGATGAAAAACTGTTGATCTCCATTCTGGCGGGTATAACGACAACAACCTTCGAAGAGGGCCTCGGCGGTCAGGTCCGTGTGATACGAGCCATGCCGAATACGCCGGCTCTGGCCGGGCAGGGTGCTGCCGCTCTTTGTCCCGGTAAGAATGTAAGCGAAGAAGATCGCCGTGTTGCTCAGCACCTGTTTGAAACCGTTGGTATCGCGCTCTGGGTGGAGGAAGGACAAATGGACGCCGTGACCGGGCTCTCCGGTTCCGGTCCCGCCTTTGTTTACACCTTTATTGAAGCTTTGACTGCAGGGGGTGTGCAGGAAGGTTTACGACTAGATATTGCTCATTCTTTGGCTGTGCAGACCGTCGCTGGGGCGGCTCACCTGGTGAAAGAGACCGGTGAACACCCGGCGTTGTTACGCGAAAAGGTCTGCAGCCCGGCTGGAACCACGATCAGGGCCATCCGTGTTCTCGAAGAACGGGGATTGCGCGCAATGATGATGGAAGCCGTGGGGGCCGCAACGACACGGTCCAGGGAACTTGGCAAAGAAAAAAAATAACAGTTACTTTTTTTGCTGCGAGAGGTCGATCAATTGATCAAGCCATTTGTCTGAATTGTTGAGAAGACATCTGCGTATCCAAGCGGTGATCTTTCTTATTTCAATTCACGATTCTCTTGCTCTTGCTTGCTGTTTTAGCCCCTGTTGCCTTTGGTGGCAACGTAGAAGACGGCTTGGCGGCTGCAGAGTCTGGCGATTTTAAAACTGCTCATAGCCTCTGGCTTGCCGAGGCTGAGAAAGGAAATCCTGTGGCTCAAGGCTACCTGGGGATTCTCTATCTTGAAAGAAGTGTAAAACAATGATGAAAGAGATTACCATTCAAAAGCCTGATGACTGGCACCTGCACTTTCGGGATGGCGACATGCTGGCGGAAACGGTTCCAGCCACGGCTCGTTGCTTCCAGCGCGCAATTGCGATGCCCAACCTGGTCCCACCAGTGGCGAATACCGAGATGGCTTTAGCCTACCGTGAACGGATCAAAAAAGCTCTTCCCGCCGGTAGCAGTTTTAAACCTTTGATGACTCTGTATTTGACAAATGGCACTGGCGTGGATGATATCCGTCAAGCCAAAGCCGCAGGGATTGTTGCCGCCAAACTTTACCCGGCCGGTGGTACGACAAATTCCGATGCCGCTCCCAGTGACCTGGCAACCATGGCTCCTGTGTTTGAAGTGATGCAAGAGGTTGGGATGCCCCTGCTGGTTCACGGTGAGGTTACTGACGCGCATATTGATATATTTGATCGCGAAAAAGAATATATAGATCGTCACTTACAAAAAATCGTGCAGGATTATCCCGGTTTGAAAGTGGTGTTGGAACATATCACCACTGCGGAAGCCGTTCAGTTTGTGGACGAAGCACCTGAAAATGTTGCAGCAACCATCACCCCTCAGCATTTGCTATTAAATCGCAACGATATGCTGGTCGGAGGGATTCGTCCCCATAACTTCTGCATGCCGGTCTTGAAACGCAACACCCACCAACAAGCTCTGCGCACTGCCGTAGCCTCTGGATCCAGTAAATATTTCCTCGGCACAGATTCCGCTCCCCATGAGAAACACCGTAAAGAAAGTGCTTGCGGTTGTGCAGGCTGCTACTCAGCCTGGAGTGCC
>JAAXQF010000186.1 GCA_012974435.1 Desulfuromonadales bacterium
CACACTGAAAGTACCAAACCCGATTAAGGCTACTTTCTCTCCTGCTTTAAGTGCGTCAGTAACTGACTCAAGTGTAGCGGACAAAGCCTTAGAAGCATCGGCCTTACTCAATCCTGCTTTCTCTGCAATTACGTAGATTAACTCTGATTTTGTCATTTTTTTCTCCTTTGTATTGTTTCACCTGGTGATTACTACAAATCGTGACATATAAGAAGTCATTTTCGCAAAAGAATGCGAGCCATGGAGACAACTTTTTTCAGATTGTCTTTCTGAATATATTCTGAGCATCCATGTTCTCTCGCTTCTTGCTTAGTAATGTCTTTGCCAGTAAGCATGAGGACTGGCGTAAATTTATTCTTCCGGTTCTTGCCTCTGACATACTCTGAGACATCGTAACCACTCAGCCCGGGCATCATCAGGTCCGTTATTACCAGATCAAAGGGTTCAGAATGCTTGAAAGTTTCACAACTCGCCGCATTAAGAAGCTCGATAGCTTCCTCTCCTGAGCTTGCCGTTTCGACATGAAATTCCTCAAAGAGAAGATCACGGAGTGTGTGTAGAAAAAAGGGGCTGTCATCAATTAGGAGGATTTTCTTTATCATCTTTTTGCCTATATTGCTCATTATCAACCATAAAATATTGGAAGAATAAAGTTCTAACTATTTGCTGAAAATATAGAGAAATTTTATAGTTGCGATAGAGCAGTTTCTGCTCATCTTCAAGCCGCCCTGATATAAATTTTATTAAAGAAGCGAAAGAAAGGCTTTTGACGCATATGTGCCAGAAGGCATTAGCTTTGCTGGAACATTTTCCCAGTCTTGAGAGCCATATATTCTTTGCCGATCACACTCTGCTCCACCCTCGCAATAATGCTTATATTTAATCACCTCATAATATTTTTCAAGTTATTTGATTGGAGCATCATAAATCCTGCAATGTAAAAATGGCCACCCAGTGTTGATCCAGATGGCCATCGTTTTGTGGATTAAAGAGCTTCCTGAATACCTCTATCAATAAGAAGCCGTTTTTCTTCTCGTAAGTCGTGACATATAGGAAGAAGATATCCGGACATCACCAGACAGAAAAAGAGGCTGACATCCACGCAACATCACTTACACGTTTGTCCTCTTAGCAAAAAATACAAAAGGGAGAGCAAGCGGCCCAACAAGGAAACCCATCATGGCCCAAAAGTTCTTGTTTGCCCCTCGCTTCGCAGCAATAAGATAAAGCACTCCGGCAAAAAAGAGGGAGGCTGCAATCGTTACCCCCCACAGAAAGACTTGTTCCATATCCAATCCTTAACCATCTACTGAGATGTCTACAGCCTACCCTTGAACGGAAGCCTAAGCAAAAGATTTATAAATCCAAGAAACAAAGAGGTCACCCGTTACCAGGTGACCATAATTTTGTGGAATAAACAGCTTCCTAAATGTCTCTATCAACAAGAAGCCGTTTTTGCTCTTACAAAGCGTGATATATGGAAAAGAGACAGTCCCTGAGGATGGATTCAAAAGCAGGGAAAGGTTTGTTTGAGACCTACGAACAGCAAGTAAGAGACTGGGATCTCTCCCTCGGTATCGTAGGATTCATGGGAATCTTTTATGATCGCCCTGATGTTGTTGACATTCAAGTCGAAGTTGCTGGGTTTGCAGTAGAGAGACTGCTTCGTCTGCATGTAGTAAGCAAGGTTAGAGGCATTGATCCCCTCGTACAAACCGAGAAGGTAATTGTCCATAACATTGGCATTACCTTTCTCTGAGGTCTCGTAAATGTGCTGTAGCTCTTTATAGGTGAGTTCAGCCCAGCAGTCCACACTGACAAGACAGAGACAGACCACAAATGCGCAAGCCAGCTTTTTCATCTTCCATCACCCGCCAGTCAATTATTTTTGAGCCATCAAGTTGCCCTGTTGTGACTCTTCCACGATGTCAATTTAGCAGAAACCCTGATAGCTCAGATTCATTACCCACACTTGCTCATTATAGCAAACGCATCTCATAAGTTTCTTATAATTGTTCCTGCATTGTTTTGAGGGGGCCATATTTGCAGAAACGCATATATATTACTGACCCTGCATTCCAGTAACGTAGAAAGCTTCCTTGCAGTCGTGAATTTTGAGAAACGGGTTAAAGATCAGGACATGCTTGCGGCACGCCAGTCACTTGCATTTGTTGGGCAATTTTTTGTATATCCTTACTCATTTTGGAAACGCTTCAAGTGTTTCTTCAAGTATTTCGTTTATGTCTTCGAGATTTTCCATGAGTTCCTTTGGAGCACCGCCTTGTGTGCATAGGTTCCGAATAATCAAAACAAGGGGTGACATACGATCAAAATTTCTAACGGTTTCCCAACTCCATAGCTGCATCTGTATGAAAAAGTACATTGTTCTAATTTTCAAACCCTGAAGCGTTGACGACAGAAGCTCGGAATACTTCCCATGCTCCTTGGAGATCAGAAAGTATCGTTTTTTCGTAACCATTAGGTTCTGTTACAAATGTCATATCATTATCCAATATATTGTGGCGCCCAAAGAGTCTGTAGCGATGGATTCCTAGCCTAAGATGTGAAACTGATCGTAAACGTACCCTGATTTACCAGAATGATCAAATTGGCCTAGACCTATAATTCCTCTCACATTGTATCAGGGGTTGATTCTGGCGGTCAGATGGTGTGTTCTACCAACCCTGCAATGTAAAAATCTGCCCTCATCTTTAATCCGCCCTACCAAGCGTAACTTTTGAAAATGTTGCGCAGTTTAATAGCGCACTCTTGCATCAAAAGTGGCCCCGTCAACACCCCAAATTATTCAGGGAATGTGCGTTAATCTAAAGACTAGCTTTCTTTACAAGGATGACAGTTTGCCGTACATTGGATCCGTCTTATTTGATGTATTCCATATAAGCTGATGCAACAGAGGAGGATTGTTCTCTATGACAAAGACTGCTGGTTTTGACAACGCAAAGTATCTCGAAGAGCAACACGAAAAGATCCTGGAGCGAGTTCAGAAGTTTGGTAACAAGCTTTACCTGGAGTTCGGCGGGAAAATCACGTTCGATTACCACGCTTCCAGGGTCCTGCCAGGTTTCTCCCCCAACGTCAAGATGCAGTTACTGCAAAAGCTCAAGGGGAACGCAGACATAATCTTGTGTATCTATGCAGGCGACATCGAACGCCGGAAAATGAGGGCAGACTTCGGGATCACCTATGATGTTGATGTCATGAGACAGATCGATGACATGCGTAGTTGGGGGATCGACGTCACAGCCGTAGTTATCACTCGCTTCGAAGACCAGCCAGCGGTTAATATTTTCAAGAACAAGCTGGAACGACGCAATATCAAGGTCTACACTCACCGTTACACCAAGGGGTATCCTACGGATGTCGATATGATCGTCAGCGATGAAGGGTACGGTGCCAACGACTACATCGAAACAACACATCCCTTGGTTATTGTTACCGGTCCCGGCCCGGGCAGTGGCAAACTCGGGACCTGCCTGTCTCAGATGTATCATGAGCACAAACAGGGCATAAACTCAGGTTACGCAAAGTTCGAAACCTTTCCCATCTGGAGTATTCCGCTGAAACATCCTGTGAATGTGGCCTATGAAGCAGCAACGGCTGACCTAGGGGATTTCAACCTGATCGACCCATATCATCTCGAGAAATATAATCAACCCGCCATAAATTATAACCGTGATGTTGAGGTCTTTCCGGTCCTCAAACGCATCTTGAATAAAATTATGGGTCACGAAGTCTATAGCTCTCCGACTGATATGGGTGTCAACATGGCTGGCTTCGGGATTATCGATGACGACATAGTCAGCGAGGCCGCCAAACAGGAGATTATCCGCAGGTTCTTCCGCTATCGTTGCGAGTATGCTCTGGGCTATGTCGATACGGCAACTGTCCAGAGGGCGGAGTTGATCATGAAGGAACTTGACTTGAGACCAGAAGACCGCAGGATAGTTGAGCCGGCCAGAGGATGTATTGAGAATGGCGAAATGGAAGGCAAGGGGAATGATGGAATCTACTGTGGGGCGGCTATCGAGCTTCACGATGGAACGATTGTCACAGGCAAAAACACTCCTTTGATGCATGCCGCCTCCAGCTTGGTCCTTAACGCCATCAAAACCCTTGCCGGGATTCCAGACGATATTCACTTGCTGGCTCCGGGGATCATTGAATCTATAGGTAGTTTGAAAAAAGATATCCTCAACAGCAAGACCATCAGCCTTGATCTTGAAGAGACTTTAATCGCGTTGAGTGTAAGCATCACGACCAACCCGACCAGCCAGAGGGCTATGGCTAAGTTGAAGCAGCTAAAAAACTGTGAGGTACACCTGACCCATATCCCGACACCGGGAGATGAAACCGGTTTGCGAAGGCTTGGCGTCAACCTAACCAGCGATCCGAGCTTCCCGTCGCGGGCACTGTACGTAACCTAGTTATGAATCCCGGTGCGCACTGGTTAGTGAGAGCTTCGCTGAGCGAACACCTCTGCTTCGAGCAGTAGGGGACTGGTTTGAAAACAGTCATTTATTTACTATTTATCTCGCGTTGTTTTGCGTGGGAGGAATTGGCAGAAATGCTGTATTACTGCAAACCCTGACAAATAATAAATGGCCACCCAAAGTTGATTCAGGTGGCCATCGTTTTGTGGATTAAAGAGCTTCCTGAATAGGAAGCTATCAATAAGAAGCCGTTTTGGTTCTCAGAAGTCGTGCTTCTTAATAATCAATTTTTGACTTTCTAAAGAGATATAGTTTTAGAATATTAGTGATCTCCTGCGTTGTTAACCTAGCACTTGTGTGTGATCTGAAGTTTCAGCATTAACAATAAAATCCCAGAGGCATGCACGTGTTTCCTCATCCATATCCTTGAAATGTAATCCCATAGTAATAGTTGGAGATACCGGAATATTTTCTGGTTTCCCGCTCCAAATAACCCTTGCAAGAAGCGATGATGGCTCTTCCTGTCCAGGTAATTGTAATTGAATTTTTGTTTCAGAATCCTTATCAGGTAGTTGACCCAGCTCGAAAATGTCAATGGCTGCACCTGTGGAGCTTATATTTAACAATCTAGCAGATCTTTTTTCCCTACCGGAGCCTATCCGAACAAAAAAATCACGAGACAGGCTTAGCCGAAAATCGTCTCTTTTCAACAATCGAGACAACCTTTTATTAATCTCGTATTTCGTTTGAAGCTCTAAATTCTCAGACTTGTTGCGTTGAAACTTTTCTCTTGCAGCAAACAGCAAGTTTTTCAAAGAAGAACGGAGATCAAAGGGTATTTTTTCGGTTGAAATGATGACATCTTCAACTACGACAATTTCCTCACACTGAGGGCACAAAAAAATCTGCACCTCGGCGAGATGAGGTGATTTAATAAGTCCACTACAATTTGAGCAATTCATTTGAAGCATATTATTATACTAGTTAGGTAAGAGAGTTTCAATTATACCCTGTTATAGGTTGCGGTCAAAGAAGTGGTCTTCTTATTTCTACCCTTAGTTTTGCACTGGGGTGGTCAAATTGGCCGACATGCTCAATTCCTACTGATCCTGCATATAGGAAAAGTCCACCCGTTACCAGGTGGCCATGTAATCCAGATCCTACACATAACAAACTTGCTATTTTCCATGATTGTTTATGTCCGAACTTAACTCATGAGCCATTCTTTGCCCTGCTTCAATTTGTCTTCTTGTCATCATGCCAGTCAACTCACGTAGGTGGGCTTGAGCTATAGCGTTGTTTTGTTGGGCTGCCAAGTTTAGCCACGCAAAAGCCTCAATCATATCTCCTTCATTCTTTTCCCCAGCATAAATCTGAAAGCCTAAATTGCTTTGCGCTAAAACGTATCCTTGTAAGGCTGCTAGTCGATACCATTTCTTAGCCTCTGTTATGTTTTGCTCGACCCCTTGCCCCATTTCATACAACCTTCCAAATGAGTTCTGAGCCTCAGCCAAGCCATGACGGGCAGCCTCTCGATATAATACAAATGCTTTGGTTATGTCTTGTTGAACTCCAGTCCCTGTCTCGTACATTAGCCCAAGATTGAATTGTGATAGCAAGTCTCCTGCTTTTGCGGCCTGCTGATACCATCGCGCTGCTTCGACTGGATTCCTTTTAATACCCGTTCCAGTAGAATACATCTGGCCAAGATTATATTGAGCTCCTGCATGGCCATGCTCTGCGGCTTTGAGCCACAAAAGTCTGGCCTGGTCATAATTTTTCCCAACGCCATCACCTGTCACATAACGGACAGCAAGCTCATTAAGTTCAGAGGGGCTCAATGCATGAGTGGTTGCTATACCCTTTTTCAGAGGGGCCCCCTCACCAGCCCAGGGCTGGACAAAGAACGACAGTGAGAGAGAAAGTAAAATTGTAAGAAATAATATTCTCATAGGGAAATAACCTTCCAGGGAATGTAACTGACAAACAAGAATGAGCCACCTGTTTAAGGTAGGCCTTTTTGTGTCTTATAGTCGTGATTTATCGGACAGTCAGCCATCTACCAAAATTCAATCTGACATCAAGAAAACTCAGAACACCAGACGAAGGGGACAGCGTGAACACTGCTGCGCGAAAACAGTGTCTTTACCCTTAAGCGTTGGTTTTAACTTTCCAGTGAACGTCCTGCCCGGCAAAAAAAGGCACAATCGGCTTCCCGTTCGGCAAGATAATCTCTTCCGGCACAGTCCAGGTCTCTTTGACCAAGGTCACGGTTGCCTGATTACGAGGCAGACCGTAGAAGTCTGCACCATGACGTGAAGCAAAATTGTCCAACTTATCAAGCACAGTCAACTCTTCAAACACCTGGGTATAAAGTTCAAGGGCACTCCAGGCTGAGTAGCAGCCTGCACAACCGCAAGCACTTTCTTTACTGTGTTTCTCATAGGGAGCGGAATCTGTGCCGAGGAAATATTTACTGGAACCAGAGGCTACTGCAGTGCGCAGAGTTTGTTGGTGGGTGTTGCGTTTCAAGACCGGCAGGCA